>CALLZL010000252.1 GCA_937859575.1 uncultured Chloroflexota bacterium | reverse complement strand
CCCCAGGCGCACTTTGCCGTCGCCAGCGCGGCGTGCTGCATAGCGTTCGCGCACCGATTCCGGTAATGCAGCAATATCGATGTCACCGGTATATTGGTTGAAGTTGATCTCCAGGCGGCGCTGCGCCAGCAGTTCTACCGCGCGATACAGCCGCGCCACCGCATCATCGTAGCGCCCGCGCTTTGCGCGCCGTTCGGCATTATGCACGAGATCGAAGACATGTTCATACCCAACTGCTTTGCCCTTCCCGCTGAGGGCCAGCAGCGCAGTAAAGTGAGCGCCAAGCTCTTTTGCAAAGGGCTGCAGCAACTGATGCGCCTCGGCATGGTCAAAGCGATCCCAGGCATCAAAGCCACGGCAGATCTGCACGCGGCGCTGAATGGTGTTGCGCAGCGCCGGCGTGAGGCCAATATCGCGGATCACCCCTTCGAGGCTATGTTGCGCCGCTGCATAATCATAGTTGTCGAAGAGATCAGCAGCAAGATCGAGGCTGCGCTGAACGCGCCAACTCCGCGTATCGACCGCCGTCGCCATCTCGGTGCCGTCGTCGATACGCTGCAGATTACTACGCTGGCCGACCATGAGCGAAGGCGTCGCATCACCACGCTCGATCACCGCCAGCATCAGCGCCGCCGACATTGTCTTCGTACCGCCGGTGTAATCGCCAATCAGCATCGCGTCGGGGAAACGGCGCCGCAGATCGGCGAGCAGATCGCGGATGGCCCCATAAGCGTCGTTGAGATCGTCCGGCTCGACCTGAATGACCTGGTAGCGTTCGGGCGACAGCCCGGCCTGAGACACAATAGAAGGTTTGCTCTGACGTTTGACTATTCTCGCCTTACAGCTCGGACACTTCTGTTCGTCTCGCACATCACACGGCTCGCCGGAGCCATCCACCGTCATGTAACTGCCGGATTGCGGCTTGCCGACCTGATCCTTTGAGCCAATAAAGGCGACGAATTCCGGCTGATGCGCCTGAATGGCGCTGACGATCGGCGCACTTGCGCCGCCGACGGTAACCACAAGGATTGTTGATGGCATAGGCACCCTCCATATTTCGCTTTTATGACGGGCGTTGGTTGAGCAGGATGAGAAGTTGTTGCAGTTTTTCGTAGATTTTATCTGCACGCTGGAAGACCTTCTGAGCGTGTGCTGAGCCAGGGCGCATGCCGGTGTGGGCAACATCGTTACGCAAGCCTGCTAGTTCTATCCAGATCTTTTGCATGCGGGGTAGGTCGGTGTGTATCGGATCAGTTTCGGCCGCTTGTACTCGTGCATTCAATAGATCTTCGGCTTCTACTCGATGTGATCGGTCGAACAATTCCTGACCGCGCCGTGCAACGACCAGCGATACCAGCCATTCGCGTGAGAGGGTAATCGCTTGCACCGGCATCGCCTTTTGTAAATACCAATACACCATGGCCAATTTGCGCTGCAGCACCGCGTTACTGTTGGCCGGATCCATTGGATCAGCGAGCGCCAGATGTGCATACCCATCTGTGATCTGGTCGAGCAGCATGGTAAACGGGGCAGTCGGAGGATCGTTTTCGGTGTCATTTCGACGTTGCTGTAGCAATTGATCAAGACGATCTGCACTTTCCATCACCTCAGCGGTACGTACCGTCTGAAGTGCGCGCGTCAAGGTCGCCAGTTGATCGGCAATTCGGCTGTCATTATTGGCTGGAGCAGAAGGGACGGAATGTACACTATTGCGTACCTGCTCGGCAAGATCATCGGCCCGTCCATAACGAAGAAACGCCTCCGTCGCCGTTGTCCAGTCGAGCAACGCGATGAAAGGTGTGAGATCGAAGATCGGCGATACATTGTTCTCGCGTGCTTCGAATGCGCCATAGATCATGCGCTCCACCGTTGCCTCGCGCACAGTGCGCAGGAAACTGGCAGCCAGAAGTGCCAGCACCGGCAGCGAACGATAGCTGCTGGTAATATCAAAGATCAGAGAATCTCCGGGATCAACAGCTTCGGCAATGACGCTGAAAATCTCCCATAGCTCCGTCTCGGAGCGCCCATTGGGGATGGAGAGTTTGCGGATTGGAACTGTGCCTGCCAAACGTTGCACAAGTGCGGCATAGTCTTTCGCTTCAGCCTCGGTGGTCAGCAGCACCAGCAGTTCGTCGGGTGCGAAGATCCGTGCTGTTGCTTCGGCCATGTACAGCGTAGTGCACTGCTCTCCCTGCCACGTATAAGTTGTCTCCTGATAGTTGCCAATGCCGAGGAATGTGATCGCTTTACGCGGCATGGTTTAACCTTTCACAGCCCTTCCGGCTTCTTGTCAGGTTTCAGCCAAAGAATAGTCTTTCGGCCTTCCTGCTCAATGCGTGTAATTCGCACCCAACGGGTATTATTGACCTTGAATTCTCCCTTAATGTGTTCCGGTTCGATCCGCCCCAAGACTTTATTGGTATCAGTGTGACCCTGATGTTGAATCTCAACACCCTTTTTCGTGCTGGCGATGATCGTTCCGCGGAAGACCTCACCTGCTTTCAACAGGTTCGACCCGTGCTTTGGCAACATTGGCGATCCTGTTTCGAGCGGCGGTGCTACTGCCGAGATAGAAGCTGCATTTCGTTGCTGAGCATCATAGCGGGGCGCAGCCTCAGAAACCGCTTTGTAGTAGCGCATCAGTCGAATAGTCCAGCCTAGGATCTGCATCACGCGTTGATAGTCGCTGAGAACGAAGCGTAGGTGACGTTCGCAGACTTTCAGAATGGCCTGGAACTGGTGCGGTGTCTGGCCAGATCGACGAACTACCTTTTCGTTAGCGAGTATGATGTGAAGGTAGTCAATCAGCGCTCGGCCATTCTGCTGATTACGCATGTAGCTCAGCAGACTCTTCATCTGATTATGGTCTATTTTCTCGCCCCGAAGATCCGCAGCAAGCAATGAGGCCACCTGCAGATCACTACTATTGAGATTTAGTTGTGTCATCAATAACTCCGATCCGGGCAGTTGCGATCATCGTTCGGCCAGCGCAGGATTGCTGCGATCGCGTCGAGTTGCTCTCCGAGCACCAGCCCGCGAGCGCGAGCCTCAGCGAGGAACGGCTCAATCGCGGCGTCTGCCGGCGCCTCATCGTCGAAGTCGCTATAGCGCTCCGCCGGGGTGCTCATGCGTACATGCGGTTCGGTTACTTCAATCGTGCCGAGGCATGCCGGCTTGGCGCCGCCGAGTTTCGGGCAGAAGTGCGTGCTCCCCAACCCCAGTCCGAATAGCAGCAAACCCAACTCCCCCGGCGCAAGGTTCTGAAAATGGAGCGTCAGCGCGAACCGGCTGCCAACCGGGCAGACTTCAAGCGGCAGATCGCCACGCGCCGGTTTGCCGTGCATATAAAACTTGCGTCCTTTGAGTGTTGATCCATCAGCGTAAGCCGCCTGGGCATTCTCCCTTGGAGGATGTAGCTGCACCGAACGGTGGATCTGCGTCTCGCCTTCCTGCAGCATCGCGTCGTCGAAGCTAATCTGCCCCTGGTAGCCCTGCGCGCCGAACAGCCGTTGTACGACATCAAGCCGATCGACGGCGCGGTTTGGTAAATCCTCTCGCGGAAGGTCAGGGTTTCGCGCCACAGAACCCGCCGAAGGCGAGATCGCCTCGACGATACTGCGCATACCCCCCTTGGCGAAGTGCCGGGGATGGCCGGCCGGCCGCCGGTGCGAAAGTGCGCCTTGACTAACGGATGTTCCCGGTCGTTACGCGGCTCAAGGAGCCCCGAAGCGACGTGTACCGGCGATCGGGCGATCAGGGTGGCGTGCAGGGTACCATGGAGCAGATCGACATTGATCCGATCATGGCCTGCCGGCTTGCCCAGCGGGATCCGCCCGCCCGGCAGCGGCACGAAGGCATAGGGTTTGGGGAGCGGCGGCTGGCGCGATCCGTCGCGATCCCGATCTCGATATGTCATCGCGGCATCTCCTTGTAGCGCAGAAACTGCACCGCACCATTGGGCGCGCAGTATTCCACCGCACGGATCTGTCTGCGGGCATCGCCCTGCTCGATCAATCGAATCTCCCGCGTTGTCCAGCTATCGCCGAGCGGTATGGCATCGCCGATCGTCAACTCCTGCTCACTCAACAGCAACAGGTCATAACCGCCGTCGTCGCGCCGTTTCCAGCGTAACTCAGCCTTTCCGGCGAAGATATGGCCGAAATCGCCGGTCAGCTTGAGCTCGGCGGCGCTGCCTGCCGCCACCAGACAGCGCAGCTTCGGCGGATCACGAACATCCCAGAGGATGGTACCGCCGACCTGGCCACAGGGGTAGCCGATGTAATCTGCGACGAGTTCATGAATGCGTTCGACGCCGGCCGTAGCCACGCGATAGATATACCCTGCGCTCATAGTCCGATCCTCCGCCGCCAGGCCGGCATGCAGGTTTTGAAGATCGCTCGCACCTGCGGATCGCCCGTGGCCGCCAGGCGCACGCCAATGCCGCGTTCGTCATCTTCGGCATAGGCCAGTTCCGCCAATAGATCGGCTGTGTCGTCTGCGTCGAAGGCGTAACTGGAGTAGCCCTGCCGCGCCAGCGCACCTACGCCGGCCATTGTCCGCTCGCTCACCTCGGCCTTCCCATTGATCAGGCGCAACTTCCCATCCTGCAACATGCATGTGGGGTAACGCAACTCGAACTCGTCGAAACGAACATGTACCCGGCCCAATCCGCGCGACTTGCCGAAACCAAGCGCGACGCGACCGTCGGCCAGATCGCGCAGTGCGAGACCGAGCAACCCCAGTTGCGCCAGCGTGAAGTTCTTGAGGTCGATGCGTGTCGCAAACTCGCCGCTGACGACAGTCTCATAGTTGTATAAAGCTCCGCGTGCTACCGAGCCATAGATGCGGTCGATCGCCACGCCATTGCGCTCCTCGATCGTGGCAGTGCCCTGGGGATACGCATCGGCGAAGCGCACCCGCCCCGCCAGGCTTGTATTGCCGAAGATCTGGCTGGTCAGCGCCGAACGGCGATAAATGATGCTCGTCCGATCAGGTAAATCCTTGATCGATTCGCGAACGGACTCAATATAGTGCCCCGAGTTATAGTCCACATCTTCTACTCCACGAGGCCGATTTTCCTTCCCCAGCGGATTATCAGCGAGTGGCGGGACAAAGTCCTCATCTAGCTTCTGCAGGTGCTGCTTCTCCTGATCATAGCGACGCGGGCCATCGAGCGAGCGGCAGATCCGCTCACATTGGGCGCGGATCACTCCCTTGAGCGACGAACCGGGCAGATACACTTCTGCGGCGCCACGGCGGCGGGTACGCACAAACTCCATGTCAGGCAGTGTCGGATCAGCGCCGCCGGTATCGCCGGCCTTGACCAGGAACGGCCCATTCGGGCTGATCGTCAGCTTCAGTGTCGCTTCCAGAAACGTCGCTTTATGCATCATGGGCCTCCTCAGAATGCGCCTGTGATGGATCGCTCAGCACCGCGCGAAACGCTGCGCGCCAGGCGGTGAGTTGCGCATCTTCCACATCAGCGCTACCACTGTCGTCGAGCATGGCGATCAGATCATCAACAGTGTTGAGTTGATGATAGCGCCGGGTTGTCGTATCGAGGCGAACATATCCCAGGCCGCGCGAGCGGAACCCGCCGATCTGCGCTTCGCCGCGCTCCCATGGTTTGAGCGCCAGTGTAATCATCCCCAGTTGCCAGGGCGCGGCATTTTCGACCACCAGATCGAATCTGAAGCTGGTGCCGGCCGGCACTACCTCGTAGTCATAGAGTAGGGAACCACTCACCGTCTCGGTGTCGCGATCAATGCCGACGCCATTACGTACCTCGAACTGGCCGAACCAGAGATCCTCATCTACCGGTGCGTCTTTGAAGAAGAGCCGGCTGGCCGTCCATTGCGCACCAAAAGTCAGTTCGATCAAAGTGGACTGTGCCCAGATCCGGCGGCTCCGCTCGTCATCGTCCTTTAAGTTCTTCGTTTCGTTCTTGATCTTCGTGATCAGCTGCTGGTGTGCTTCTATTTCCTGAAGACTGCGCACTTCATTAGGATGCACCGCCGCGAGCAGCGACTCAACGCGTGCGCGCAATGCGCCCTTGAGCGATGCGCCGGGGATGAACGGCCGGCCGCGTGCGTCACGCAGCACCGGCAGATCGCTGCCGCCGACATCACTGGATCGCCCCGAACCGATCCGCAGGCCGCTCAATGCCACCAGTGTGCCGCTGATCGTCAGCCGGTTGCGCAACACGGCGAAGGAGTAGATCGAGTCACTGGTCATTTTGCGGCCTCCTGAAGGATCAGCTTAGCTGCGAGCTTGTCTTCTTTTTTCTCGGCCTTCTCGTAATAAGCGAAGCTCCGCACCAGGTAGCCCATATAGCGGCGTAGCATCAGGCTGTAGAGATCGCGCTCCAGTTCTTCGCCGCGCGGCAATACTGCGTCGCTCGTCTGCTTTTGCAGCCACTCCAGCGCTTTGCCCGCTTCAGCGTGCACTTCATTCTTAAGGTGGCCAATCACAGTATGGCCGAAGCTGTCTGGCGCTCGTCCCCACGATTCTTCCTGCGTTGCGATTTTGTAGCGGATGAAGTTGGCCACCAGGTCGTAGCTTGCACCCTCCTGCTGCGCCACATTCACCGCATTGCGCAGCTGGCTGGTCTTCATTTTTGATCTATCAAGCAGCTCGAGCACCGCTCTAGTTGCCAGCTTCACCAGAACATCCTGGTGTCGGTTCACTGCTTGCGTCAATAACAGCTCTCGGCGCAGCTCCTGGTTATGCGTGGTTGAGGTGTTCATGCGTTCTCCTTGCCTACCGGCCAGTTGTCACGAGTGTGGAATTCATCGCAGATCCGCACCTGTCCATACCCTTCCTGGCGGCGCTCACCGATACCGTCCTGCTGCAGCGCCGCCAGCCGGCTGCAGTCATCGGCGCTAAGCGGCGTCTGCGCCTGGAAGAGGAAGACGCTCCCCATGCCGACGGCCAGGTGAGCGGGTTTGGGTTGCTGCCATGTGGTATGCCAACCAGCGACGCTCTTTGTCGTGGTGAAGGCGCGCAGGAGCGTCAGATCTGCGCTGATGCCGGCCGCCTCGCGCAGCATCGCCACACTGAGTTGCTGTGTCGGGATCCAGCCCTGATCGAGCAGGATCGCGTCCGACAGCATATTCACAGTGAACATCGTGCCTTCACCAACGATCCACTTCTCACCGCCAAGCTGCTTGTAGCGAGTAGACTGCTCACGAAAGCGCTTGGTCAATGCTGCGATTCGTCCTGCCACAACCGCGCCGCTCTCGACATCGATCGGCTGCGGGCTGAGCGCGACACGACCAAGGCCCGTGCTTGTGCGCCCGCCGAGTACATCGATACGACGTACGGCGGCCAATAGCTCATCGGCAGCATCAGGCAATACGACGGTGCCGCGGAAGGAAACCGGCGTGTGGTTCCGCCCCCCATGTTCATCCGTCGTCGTACGCACTTCGTTCAGCACCAGCGGCGAATAGATGCGCCCGTCTTCGGCGGTGCGGCGGTTGCGGTTTATTGCAACACGCGTCAGCACACGCTGACTTACGCTGCGAAAGTGAATCTCATCCCCAACCCGGGTGTAAAAGCGATTGCCGACAGCTACCCACGGGCGGCCATACTCATCGGTGGGAGCGTAGATTAGTGCCGCTGGCTGTTGCCGTTCCCAACAGACTCGTGCAACTAGCGTATCGATCACGGGAGCGTGTTCCTCACTTTTGGGTTGCAGCGCAGTGAGCGGCAATGGCCGCACCCACGGATCTTCCGTGTGAGACGGATATGCATTATGACACCGTAGTGTGCGGACGATCGTCTCGTCGAACTGCCCACTGTGAGCAAGCGTTGATCCAAGCGCTCCTAACAATGTACCGCCCGGCACATACGGCAAACTGGCGCGAAACTGGTCGTTTGGACGGCGTTCGGCAAACGCCAACGGCCCAAGCGCTTCAATCTGGAGATCAAGCAGCATGCAGCCCTCCCCCGGCGATCAATGCGCGGAGATCCGACTGCAGTGTCGCCACATCAAGTTCACGACCATCGAGGTAGATAGTCGGCTGCACATCCGCCCAGCCCATGCCGCGTGTCGTGCCGCCGCCCCAGCGGGTCGTCAGTCGCAAGGCCGCCCAGAGTAATGCGGGGTGCCGTGGATCGCTCACATCGCCACGAATCGCCGGCGTTGCCGTGAAGATTAGATTCTCCAGTGCTACTTCCTGAAAGAAGAGGCGGGCATCTTCAGCCGTACCCCGGTTTCGGTTGATACTCACTGCCGGTCGAATCACCGATAGAGCCTCCGGTGTAATCTGCGGGTGTTGTGGATTTTCACCTGTCGGTAACCCGATCAGGTCGACGAAACGCATCCCTGAGCGTTGTTTTGGCGAGCCGAAGATCGCTTTAATCAGCGTATCGCTCTCGTCATCAAAATGCGCCGGTGTGGCCTTGCCTAGTTGTCGCAGTATCGACTCTGCCGCGTGGCGCAGCTTGCCTTTGACCTGCGAACCAGGGATGATCGGCCGACCGCGGCCATCGCGCTGGATACTTTTGTCGGCAAGCGATCCACTGCTGCCACCAGCGCCCACACTCAGCACACTCGTACAGGTGATCACCAGGTCGATGCGCAGTTCAGGCATCTGGCGTCTCCACTTCTTCAATATCGAGCATGTCGTACAACTCAACCAGATCGGTCCAGATCGTCTCCCATTGCGGCTCACCCGGATTCGCCACAGCACGTTGCATCCAGGGCGGCGTTGCATTCGGTATGGAGCCAGCATTCCAGTTGCGCTCGATATGCGTATGCCACATGTCCGATACTTCAGATCTCTGACGCACCCGCGTGATCAGGTATTCCAACGCGCTACTGCGCGGCCCGCGGTCGCGTGCATCAAGCAGCACCTCACGCAGTCGATAGAGTTGCGAACGTGGTGTGCCGACTTTCTTCAGTTCGCGCAGCGTAGAAAGTAACCCGGCAAACTCATGCCATGTATATGGTCGCGCAGTCAGGCGACAGTGCAGACCCTCAAATGCAGCGCGGCGGAACTCGCCGATCTTGTCGCTGACCATCGTGATCGATTTCAGTACCATGAAGTCAATCGCACCGCCTTGCCCGACTCTGGCCGCTTTCTTGGCGCTCTTTAACAGCTCCTCGACCAGTTGCTGCAGAAAGAAGAACGGTGCGTCAGCCTGTGCGATCACCAGACCTGTCGAGAGTCCAATCTCTGGGGTGAAGGCGAGCAACTCATCATGATCGTCTCCGGTGTAGCGCCCGCTACACTCTCGACGACGAGGGCCATTAGCAAGAGAGCGCTCAAACGCCACTCCAATGCTGAGCGCAATCTCAAGCGCCTTATCGCCCGGTACGATCAACAGCAGGTCATCTCCGCCGATCGTAATGATCTCGAACGGATGGCACCAATCACGGTTACCTTGCTCGTCAGCGACATTGGCAGGTTGCAGATGCTTTGCTAATGAGGCAAAGACTGCCTGCTGAGCAGACTGTTCGAGGCGCTCCGAGAATTCTGCATATGCTTGCGGCGTATGCTGTGTCGCCATCGCCCGGCCGACATTGTTGCCATCGGCGTAGATCAGACCGATGAAGCCATTGCCCGCCGCACCGATCTGGTGGGTGTCGAAGGCCGGCTCTGCGGTATGTGCATGCGCCTGTTGCGCATAATGACTTCCCTGACCCTGCTCTGCAAGATATTGCTTCCAACGGCTCGACCATGCCCGTTGTTGAATACCCTCCGGCGGCTGCCAGTTGATCTCCCGGCACAGCGACTTCACCGCTTGTTCATCACCGTGCTTGATTAACCGACCAATGGCGAGCTTACGCACGCTGGCCTCGCTCAACGCGCGGTAAATCTCATCGAAAATGGCAGCCGGGCGATGATCACTACTGTCACAACGTTCAACCCAGGGTAGCCGCTCAACGAACGGCAGTGACCGCTCAACCCCGTGGCTGGCAAGCTCATCGCGGCGCCGGTTATACATTGTTGCGAGCAGCGTGACGAGTTCAGCAAAGTTCTTGCGCTGGTAGAAGCGCGTTGCAGGAGTATCCTCACCTTCCTGGGGCTTGTAGTAGTACGCCTCAAGGTCTGAGCGATGCTCGCGGCTCGCCCATAGCGTTTGGAACTCCTTAAACCAGAACGACACCATCCCGTCTTTACCGAATGCCAGCCGGCCATATCGCAGTTCTAGCAGATGGAAGGTTTTCGCCACCACCACACTCAACGCTGTCTGGGTGAGATCGGAGAAGCGACGCTCGATCTGCGCGGCAAGCCCGGCACCCTGGCCGGCAGGCGCAAACGCAAGAAACGATCCTCCGCCCGCATAAATCACTCGATCCGGGCCACAAATGCTACGCACTTCGTCGATGCCTGCGAAATCGAGTAATGCCGACGCACCCCGGATTTCGGGCAGGCGTGCCGACTCAAACACATACCCTTTGATCTTCGTCGCACCGCCGTAGATCAGATCGATCCGATCATTGCCGCCGAATTCCTTGATAATCTCTCGCTGCAATCGATTGATATCGCCAGGCTGGTCATCGCGCAGGATGCGCGCAATAATCTCGCGCTGCACCGCCGTCGCACCCATGCACTCAGCGACGACAGCCGTAAAATCAGTCGTACTCATCGGATCACACCCCCTCCAATCGATACCCGCCGTGGCCGAAGACGCATGCCTTGCCGACATGCACGATGCTGCCGAGCAGCAAGACGGCCCGCAGCGCCGGCGGTACGCCATACAATTCGGCGCTGCCGTCGATGCCGCCGATCGGCATCGTCCGCGGCTGATTGCCGCGCGTCGAGGTGCGCCGCCAGTCGTTCCAGCGTGCCTGCGCCGCGCGCACGCTGATCTGCTCGGCTGCTTCGACAAGCGGGCGGTATGGCTGCTGCCAGCCACCATCGCCATGAAACGCCGCCAGCGCGTCGATGCGCCAGCAGGCCGCCTGCACAAGCGCTGCCGGATTGATCGCCTGCACATACGCTCCGCGGTATTTGAGCCGCAACGGCCCTTGCAGTGTGATGCGCAGATCGGCGGGCAGCCGGGCTGCGTATGCTTCAAGATCTGCATTGCCGGTGACCGGCAATGCGCTCTCCGGCAGCATCCGCCCATCGCGATAGATCACCGGGCCGACCGGGCTCCAGGGGGCAAGCGCTTCGACACGCTCAAGCCGAGCGCGCACATTGTCGCGCCCAAGGCCCATATCGCCGAGGCG
>CALLZL010000251.1 GCA_937859575.1 uncultured Chloroflexota bacterium | reverse complement strand
TGCATTCGAGAATCTCGCAACCGGCGTTCTGCAGAAACCGTGCCAGCGGTAGTTCCATCAGGTTGTCGGCAGTGAAGAAGACCTTCTTTCCACGCAACAGGTCGGTGTGATCGGCGATCCGCTGCCAGGCCTGCGCTTCACGATCGCCTAGATCGACCGAGATGCCGAATGCTGCTGCCAGATCTTCCCAGAAGGTGCGGGTTCCATCGGGGCCGAATGGGAACAACGACGAAAGAATGGTTGCGCCACGCTCACGCCCGAGGCGTGCCGCTACCTTCGCAAGGTATGGTTGTAAGGGCGCAAGCACCGTATCAGGGCCGATCGCCGGTAGTTCGCTGAAGTGGTTGGCCGGCAGAAATCCACCAACCGGAATGCCAAGCCGGGCCGCCTCAAGCGCGAAATCATCCGCGATCGTGTCGTTGACCGAGCCAAGGAAGACGACCTGCCGATCGCCCGGCGCTGCCTGCGGGCAAAATGGAATTAATGCCTGGAGTACTGAGTCTTCTGCCTGGCTAAAGGTGTATTCCAGCCCGCTTGCCGGCACAAAAAGAACCGGTAGATCGGGCGCACTGAGGTGATCGGCTAACCCCTGAAATTCGACCTTCATAACTTCGGGGGTACACGACGAGAGCAGAAAGATGACGGAAGGTTTGTGGTCACGCCGAATCTCAGCAACGAGATCCTCAAGCTCGGGCTGCGGCTTCGAGAGATCCATTTCTTCGAGAAGTGCGACACCAAATCGCGGCCGGGCAAAGATCATAACGCCCAGTGCATTCTGGAGCAGATGCGCACAGGTGTGTGTGCCGAGAATAAGAAAGAAACTGTCCTTGATCTTCTGATACAGCCAACCAACACATGTTAGCCCGCAAAAACTGTGATATAACCCATCTTCTTTGCCAATCAGCGGTATTGATGTCATGTGTCACTCCATTGTGCCTGATTGCCCGGAATTGTGTATTAATCGAGGAATTGGATTGTTTGAGAGGAGATAATTAGTAGTAATATCTGTGAACTACCGGAGTAGTAAATAAAAAGGCAATAATGCATTGCTATGTGCCGAAAACGGCACAATCGAAAGTCGTTACTCTATAGCTCTGATATAATGCACGAATGGTTTGGAAAAGTTAACATGAGTATAGCATATGAACATGTGAGTTTCAATCTTTACAATAACTCGTCTTTTGTTACTCATATGATCAATAAAAGCTGTACAAAACTTATACAACGGCGCTATACTCCACGAAATATGTGCAATACTATGTTTATAGCGGTGCAAAAAGTAGCAGTGGGTGATGTTGGTCTGCCCCAATATCACCCACTGCTACTTTTTGCACGGTTGCTGTTCTGCCTACTGCGATTCAGCCGTTAGTGGTCGCCCAATCACAACGCGGAAGCCGAGGTGATAATACCAGTAGCCGGCAGGGAGGTGGCTACTGCGGTAGGTTGCCCGGGTATTGCCCGAATTGGATGTGTATGAAGATCCGCGCAGTACATAATTGCCGGGCTGATGCACTGCCAGGGTTGCACCGGGGTAGCTTGTATAGATACTGGCCGTCCATTCCCAGACATTCCCGATCATATCGTGGACGCCATAATTGCCAACACCGGCGGGGAAGCAGCCGACCGGTGTAGTCATCCATTCACTGCGCCCTTCGGCGGTGCGCCCTTCGGCGGTATTGGCGCGGGCGGCATCCCAACGATCGCCCCATGGGTAGGCCGGCTTGCGCTTCACCCGTGGCCCCCAGATGGCGGCTTTCTCCCATTCGGCTTCGAGCGGCAACCGTACCACCATGCCTTCCGGCAAGAGCCCGGCAGCCGCCAGTCTTTCGGTCAGCCAGGCACAGTAGGCATTGGCATCGTGCCATGTAACCCCCACAACCGGGAGCGACGGGTTGTTGAGGCGTGGATCATGCCAGTAGTGCGGCATGTTCTGGCCGGCTCGATCATCGAGGAAGCGGGCATACTCACGATTCGTGACCGGGTAGATCCCGATCTGGAAGGTTGGTATATCGATGCGTTGGGCCGGGCCTTCTTCTTCATAACCGGGAAGATCGGCGCCGAGTACAAAACTCCCGCCGTCGATCGTGGCGAGTGGTGGCAGGAGTGCCTCAAAACGTGGATCACCAAGTTCGCCGAGCAACCGGCCGGCCTGTACCCGTTGGGCAACCGGGCAATCCGGTGTGCCGATCATGGCCAGCAACTGTGTGCGTATGGCGGCAACTTCGATCGGCCGCTGCTGTTCGGCTGCCGGTGTGGCGAGCAAGACGCGTGCGGCGATCACGAGATCGCGCCAGGTATCGAGGATCTCTTGCGGTACTTGGCGGCGGCCACCACGGCTCGCCGGCCGATACTCGGCAGAGCGGATCATACCGGCTAACCAGCCGTTGTCGTCGTTGGCGGTCATTCGTGCCGCTGCTGCCAGAATGATCGTTTCGTGGTGCTGTTCATCCGGGCGCAGGATTTGTTCGGCAAGCGCAAAATCCGGCAGGTTTGCCAGTGCCCCTGCCGCCAGGCATGTGTGCAGTGCGCGGCTGGCAAAGCGCAGTCTGCCGCGACCGGCAGCCAGCAAGATGCCGGCTCGCAGCAACTGTTGCAGGGTGCCGGCCGGGTCGGTAATGCCGGAATCGCTTGCTCGTTGTGCCATGGCATGGCTGGTCAGCACCGGCTGGTCGGCGGGTATGGCGAATGCGAGCCGGTGCGCCCCCTGCAGCAGGATATCACGATCCCCGCGGCTGGTGCGGCCCAGGGGAACTTCGGCCATGCGGCGGCCCAGGCTCCCGCGTACCACCGCGAGCGATTCGCCGGCCGCTGCGGCAACAGCACAGAGCGCGGCGGCCAATGGCGATGCTGCCAGCTCACGCAGTATGTCGTGGCGAATGATCTCGCCCTGTAATCGTTCGATATCCGGTGCCCCCGGTACCAGCACTCCATACCAACGGGCAAACAGGAGCGGGATCTGCTTTCTGTCGAGCGGCAATAGCCGGTAGGTGTGCAAACCATCCAGCCGCACACCATCAACATCACTGCGCTGTGCGGCCAGCAGACGGCATGTGGCGTAACGCTGCCGAAACCGGTCGATGGTCGTATACGCGCTTGCTGCATTGTCGGGCTCGATGCCGTCGAACAAGAGCAGGGCCGTACCACGCTCGCATGCTTCTACCACAAGTGGCAGATACATCCCAAGGCCGCGCGCTTCGAGCGCCGCTGCAACCATGGCATCGGGTGCCAGCTCATGTGCAAGCCGCCCCAGATCGATCAAGAGCGGCACCAGCGCTTCGGCCGGCTCGCTCAAGAACTCGGCGGCTTCCTCAGGCTCACCCACAACCGCTGCCGCCGCCGCCAGAGCTACCCACTGCAACAGAGTGCTCTTGCCCGCAGCAGCAGCACCGATGACGACGCAGCCGGCGTGATCCGGGCGCAGCAGATCGGCAATCGTAAGGTGCGGCGCCGTCTCGGTGGGCCCGGAATCTTCCGGTACAATAGCGAGCGGATAATAGATCGCACTCAAACTCACCGACTGCGCAACCATGCGCATGTCGCCGAGCTGTTGCAGTTGTTGTATAAGCTTTCGCTGGTAGTCCAAAGTGGCAACCGTTCGTTGCTGTGCAAGATCCGCCAGGTGTTCGAACAGTGCAACGCGCCGGCTATGGCTAAGCCGTTCAGACGCACAGACACCAGCCGGTATCGCCGGATGGTGTACGCAAACGGAACAAGCCGCATGTGGCTGCACGTATGACGCATGGTGCAACGGGAAGTAGCTGAACTATCGACCCTGCCACATCCTCAGGTATACTATACTAGATAATACTATAAAGTATAGCAGAATATTAACCTCAATTCGAGATGGGTGGGACTCATGCCGCTTGCGCCGGCAGCACCGCTAGCGCACGAGAAAGAATCCCACCCTTCTATAGCGAAGTGCAGAAACATTGAACCATCCGCATCCTGGGAGCGTGGGCGTCCCGCCCGCATGCGCGCAAGATGCGCGCGGTCCCAATGATGATCAACCATTCTGCACCTAGCTATAAATCTCTTTCTGGCAAGGGTGTAGCGGAACGTCGCAGCAACCGCCAATGCCATGCGAAACCGAGGCGGCTCCACCGCCGAAGTGCCGTATCGCTGCGGGCGACTCCCGCGATCGACTATTCTGCACTTCGCTATAGATCTGTCTCTGGCGCGAATGTGAGAGCATTCGGCCTGCCGCATCCCGCTGAAAAAGGTTGTACAATGCTCGAGGTATCAGTTAGCCAGGGCGGATAGTATGCGTAGTATGTTTCTGATCAGGCTGGTTGCAACGAGTCTCCTACTAACTGCATGCGGCGCACCCCCGGTTGTCGTTCCTACTTCGGAGCCGACCATGGTTATTACGCCGGCACCAACCGAGCCGCCGGCACCAACCGAACCGCCGGCACCAACCGAACCGCCGGCACCAACCGAGCCGCCGGCACCAACCGAGCCGCCGCCGACGGTTACCGCATCACCAACGCTCACACCAACCGCGACACTTACGCCCGAACCGACTCTCTCGCCGACGCCGCCACTCTTCCTGGCACCGACTCTGCGGCCGGATCAGCCGACAGTCACGCCTGATGTAACCGAGACGGCCACCATTACGCCAACCGGTACCATTACGCCGACGGTTGCACCATCCGGTGCGTCCGAGGGGGTCGCACTGACGGTGAGCCTGCCGACGCGTCTGATGATCCAAGCCATTAGCCTTGATGTGCGGCCGGTTGCCGTTGGCCTCGATCGCAATCGGGTGCCGGTTGTGCCCGATCATGATGTCGGCTGGTATATCTATGGGGCGGCACCCGGGCAGGGCGAGAACATCGTGCTCTGGGGCCATGTGCTGCGTTTTCGCAGCACACCCGGCATCCCGGCACCATTCGCCCGGCTGCGCGAACTCGAACCCGGCGCAACTGTGACCATCTACGATGCTGCTGCCAATCCACACCGTTATGTCGTTACCCACCAGAAGTGGGTGACCCCTGATCAGATCGATGTCATGCTGCCACAGGGGCGCGAGATGCTGACCCTGATTTCATGTATTGGCGATCGGGTCGTCAGCGAGCGTGGCGTTGATCTGACGCATCGCTTGATTACGATTGCCGAACCGGAGCGTTGATCGCCGCGTGAATCCTGCCGGCAAAACCGTTATTATCACAGGTGCATCAGCCGGGATCGGTGCTGCAACGGCGCATGCCTTTGCAGCTGCGGGTGCCAGGCTGGTGCTGGTTGCCCGTGATCCCCATCGCTTGCAGCAACTGGTTGATCACATCCCCGGTATGCCGTTGCCGATTGCCGCCGATCTGGCTGATCCGGCTGCGCCGCTGCTGATTGCCGAGCGATCCGTCGCTTCGTTCGGACGAATCGACATTGTGATCCATAATGCCGGTGTTGGCCTGGCGGCACCGATTGCCACACTCAACCCTTCGGATCTCACAGCGGCACTGGCGGTTAATCTGTTTGCGCCGCTGACCCCCACCCAGGCGGGACTACCCCAAATGCCACCCCGAGGCCCACCGATCTTCATTTCGTCGGGTGTTGGGCTGCGTGCATTGCCGTTTGCCGGCGGCTATGCTGCGAGCAAGGCTGCACTGGATCGGATCGTCGAAGCACTACGAGTCGAACTGCTTGGCAGTGGTGTGGCCGTGACATTGGTGCGCCCCGGTACGACAAGCACTGGTTTTAATATGCGGCGGTTGGGTGCCAATCGTGATCGTCGCCGCATCACACCGCGTGGTGTGCCGCCCGAGCGGGTGGCGCAGGCGATCCTGCGAGCCGCCAATCGCGAGCCGCGTGAGGTGTACGTGACACTTGGTGATCGCTTGATCACCATGGCGGCTCTGCTGGCCCCGGGCCTGATCGATCAGGTGCTACGGCGCATCTTCGTATGGGAAGATCCGCCTGTGCTATAATCGAAACGACACGAGCGGTAGATTGATGGCTGCCCATTTCAGCATGATGCTGCACAACGGGCTGTATCACTGTGCTGCAGCACGATGCAAAAAAATAGAGGAGTTGCTTCTCATGTCCGTACCGCCCCAGGTGATCCAACTGAACTGCCCGAACTGCAGCGCACCGGTTCGTGCCCAGTTATTCACGATTGTTGATGCCGGTGCACAGCCCGAACTCAAGGCACGGTTGCTCACTGGGCAGCTCAACATGGCGATCTGCCCCAACTGCGGGAATCCGATCATGCTCGGCGCACCGCTGATCTATCACGACCACGCCCCGAGGAACAGGAGCGCTTCATCGGCGATGCGACGACGATGCTGATGCGAACGTTGCCCGCCGAGGCACCACGTGGCTATTTGTTGGCTCCAAAGCGCTTTCTGACGCTCAATACACTGATCGACACCGTGCTCGAAGCAGATGGTGTTTCGCGTGAGATGATCGATGCCCAGCGGCGGCGGGTTGAGCTGATTTCGCTGCTTGCCGAGGCAGCCGAACAGGATGATGAATCACTTGCGGCACTTGTCGAACAGCATCGCGCCGAGCTGAACGACGAATTTATTGCAACGCTGGCAGCGTTTGTGCAGGCGAGTGCACAGGCCGGCCGTGAAGAATCGGTCGTTATGCTGCAATCGCTTCTCGAACGGCTTGTTGATCTGCTGGGGATCGATCTGGGCGACTATAACGGGGATGCGGCAGAAGATAGTGATGATGATGCCGCACTCGATGAGGCGCTTACACGCTTGATCACCAGCGATGATGCCGAGCTCGATCAGGCGATTGCCGACCTGCGGCCCATGATCGACTACAGTTTCTTTGCGGCGCTGACGGCACGTATCGACGCGGCCGAACAGGCCGGCGACATACCGGCGGCCGAGCAACTCACGTCGCGGCGCGCCCGGATCGTCGCAACGGTTGAACGCATGGATCGCGAAGCGCAAGAGATGTTCGAGGCTGGTGCGAAATTGCTGAGCGAGGCGCTCGAAGCAACCGATCCGCGCGAGGCTCTCAGTGCCCGGCATGATCAGATCAATGATGCCCTACTGATGGTCATCGATGCCAATATCAATAGTGCAAACCGCGCCGGCCGGCAGGATATCGTCGCACGGCTCGAAGCGATTCGTACAATGGCGATTGAGATTGTCGAAGAATCGCTGACCCCTGAAGAACGGTTCATCAACGAGTTGCTCCAGGCCGAAACGCCACAGGCTGCTACCCGGCTGCTACGCCAGAACCCGGCCCAGATCACCGCGGCATTTGTCAAGCGCCTGAATGAAATGGCCGATGATCTTGCGGCAAGCAACCAGCCACTTTCGGAGCGCGTTCGTCAGCTTGGCCGTGAAGCTGGTGCCATGCTCTTCTAAACAGGCTGCGGTGTGCTGCGCTCAATCGCCGGCACACCGCAGGTGCGCTCTCGCAGCATGCGGGCTTTCAGAGCACCGGAGCGCGCTGCTGTAGAGCTGTGTCGATCTCGCGGCGTGCCTGCTTGACCAGCTGCGTCAATCGACCATTGATGATCTCTTGCCACTCGGCGGCTTCGTCATCATCCAGTGCGCCGCCACCATATTTCAGCTCCATTGCCATTTCCCACCCCTTGCGGCGAGCAAAAGTCTGGAGCTCTTCCTGCCGCTCGGCCGGCCAGCGCGTCATAAAGCGCCGGAAGGCACGTTCGAGCTTGCCGCTGCCATCGGGGTTGAGCGCCGGAAGTGCGATCCATTCATGATCGGCATGGGCCGCATCGGGCCGCGCCGCCGATGTAAAGTAGATCTCGTGTGAGGTGAGACTGTAGCGGTATTCACCTGCTCCTTCATACGAACCTGGATTGCTGGCAATCGCCCCCATCAGCATACGTTCAGTGACTGTCATGATCCTGCACCCTACCTGTTACACCCGACAATACGTGCGTATGTGCTACGGTACAGGATAGCATGGCATGCCAAGATTGTATATATCTTTCGTACCCGCCGCTGGTATATGCTGCATGTTATAATGCTCACAAGAGATCCGCCGGATGCAGGTGGATGCCGCGTATTGGAGCAGTATGAATCTGTGGCACGAACTCGATCCCGGCCCGCATGTGCCGGATGTGATCAATGTTATCGTCGAGATTCCCAAAGGCTCACGCAACAAGTATGAGTTTCATAAAGAGACGGGAGCCTTCAAGCTTGATCGGGTGCTCTATTCCGCAGTGCATTACCCTGGCGATTACGGCTTCATTCCGCAGACTTACTATGACGACCATGATCCGTTTGATGTGCTGGTGATGACCAACCTGCCCACCTTTACCGGCTGCATTGTCGAGGCGCGGCCGATCGGTATGTTCCGTATGACCGATCGCGGCGAGGCCGATGACAAGGTGCTGGCGGTCTTACACTATGATCCGTTCTTTGCCGGGTACGCGAACTATACCGAACTGCCGGCCCACTATATTCGCGAAGTCGAGCATTTCTTTAAGGTATATAAGGATCTGGAAGGGGCACGCGTAGAACCGATCGGCTGGGAGAATGCCGATGTTGCTCGTGACCGGATCCGTTTTGCTGTGAACAATTATTGGGATATGCGCGCCGGCCGGCTGCCGAAGCAGGCCTAGTCGTTGTCCCGCGCATGGCCGCGATGACACGTAATGACATCCAACCCCGCGAACAGCGTATTGCCTACTCGGCCGGCGGGGGGATCTATCGGCAGACACCGCGCGCGCTCGGAGTGGGGCTGAGCGCTACCCCTGCTAGTCGCCGCTGGGGGTTGCCGAAGGGGCATGTGCGCCGTGGCGAAACAGCCGAAGCGGCTGCACTGCGCGAGATCGCCGAGGAGACCGGGTTGCATGGCGCAGTCGAGCGCCACCTGGCGACGATTGAGTACTGGTTTCGCGCCGGCCCGACACGTATTCATAAGTATGTCGATCTCTTCCTGGTGCGCTATACCAATGGTACGCTTGTCCCTCAGGAGACGGAGGTCGATGATGCGCAGTGGATCCCACTCGTTCGTGCGCTCGAACTCGTCAGTTTTGCCCGTGAACGCGATGTGCTCGAACTGGTCGCTGCGCTTCGTGATGCCGGCGAGTTGTCGTCGGGGTAAGCCGTGTGTTGCATGGGCACAGCCGGCGGTTCGCCGCCGGGCCTGCTCATCCACCACTATTCCTTTGTCCTCACTTCATCACGCATTTTGACCCCTTTCCTGGCGGCTCTCTGTTCTCTGTTCTCTGTTCCTCTGTTCCTCTGTTCTCTGCTTCCTCTGTTCCTCTGTTCCTCTGTTCCTCTGTTCCTCTGTTCTCTGTT
>CALLZL010000250.1 GCA_937859575.1 uncultured Chloroflexota bacterium | reverse complement strand
TACTCCTGAATGTCGATATAGCCCGGCTATCAAACCGGCAGAAGAAGGCATAAAAAAACCAGCCATGGTTCCCCATGGCTGGTCCGAAGCAGTGCACGGTCTCCCTACGATGCACATATCGGCTGAGTTATTCACACGCCACGGGGCACGAGCATCCCCACGGCGCAGGCATCTGCTTTATCCATGCATAACACTGCGGCATACCGCCACCATCATGCTATGCAGAGGAACCAGAGAACTATGCGACGCGCCGAGATCCTCGTGCAATGTCGGTTCCCGCAGACACCATGGAATACATCAAGGCCTCCTTCAATCGACATCCCGCCCACGCGGGGTCGCTACGCGGCAGTATCACCCGAATCCGCCGATTCTGCATCGGCCTTAAGAACGAATTTAACTCGCCTCGCGCGCAACGAATGTCACCGTGATCTCGACATCATCCTCGACGGCAACGAAGTTGGCGATATTCGGCGGATTAAAGCCGAAATCGGTCATCTTGATCGATGTGGTCGCCGTTCCGGTTACGGTATCGCCCTGCAGCCGGCCGGTCACATTGAATGTGACACTGCGTGTCACTTCGCGGATCGTCATATCTCCCGTCAGTTGGAAGCTGACGTCGTCACCCTCGCGATAACTTTCGGGCACGCCACTGACCTCGGTCGAGGTAAAAGTCGCCAATGGGAAACGTGCCGACTCAAGCCATTCGCGGCGGATGCGATTATCGCGTCGGCTATCGTCGCTCGTCAGCGACGGCAGGTTCACCGTGACGGTAGTTACTTCACCGGTGGGGCGGCCATCGGTGGTAAACGAGAACTCACCCTCGATCTCGCCGGTGGTGCCGATCGCACGATAGGGTAGATTCTGCGCCAGGAACGTCTCCTGAACTGCATATGATGCCTGGGATTCGCCGGGAGTAATGCGGAAAACACGCAGGTCGCCCGTGGCCGGTATCGCCGTCGCTTCAGCCAGGGCGGCGGTTGGTTCGGGCACGGCGGTAGCCGGATCTGCAACCGGTACCGTGGTTGGTTCGGCCGGCGCGATGGTCGGTTCGGCAGCCGGCGCAGCGGCTACCGTTGGTGCGGGGGCTGCCGGGGCGGGTGCCGTCGGTGCACCACCACATGCCACCAGCAGAAGCATCACCAGCGCCATTGCCGGCATGAGCAAACCACGACGAGTCAACACACAAGCCTCCTCTACTGCTTGAATATCTATTGCCATGAAAGTGTACGCACGAAGAATGAGAGCGACTCTATATCAATGTGAGAATTGAATGAGGGAACACGAAAGCCGCTCCGTTGCGGAGCGGCTTTTTGCTGGTGACCTCGACTGGGCTCGAACCAGTAACCTCCAGCTCCGGAGGCTGGCGCTCTATCCAATTGAGCTACGAGGCCGTACCTGAGCGATTCTAGCACCCTCGTGGGAGCCTGTCAAGCGCATGAAACAGTTTGACAGGCTTCAGAGCATCCGGTATACTCGCCGCTGCCCCAAGAAACAATCTTCATGTTGCATGTTGCATCGCCGCAGTATGCAATGTTCCCACCGCACTGTGTGCACGAAACCTCGACATCGATGTCGATTTTCAGCGATGAAACGGTTGCCCGATCCGTATTGTCGTTCAATCACCGATGTGAGGAACCGAATGAATCAGCTGCTCCAACGGATTGCGTGGATTCTGATCGCGAGTGTCGTTCTGGCCGCGTGTGGCGGTACCCCGACGACCCCTGCTGCTCCTGCAGATGCCCCGACGGTTGCCCCGGCCGCCGAGCCGACTACCGCCCCGGCCGCCGAGCCGACTACCGCCCCGGCCGCCGAGGAGTTTATTTTCGGTATGGTGCTGGTTGGCCCGATCAATGATGGTGGCTGGAACCAGGCTCACTACGATGCTGCCAAGTATGTCGAGCGGAACGTGCCGGGCGCACGCCTGGTCTATATCGACAAGGTGAATCCGGCCGATAAGCCGAATGTCACGATTCCACAGGTTGTCGACGAACTGGTGGCGCAGGGGGCGAAGTTCATCATTACCAATTCGGCCGAATTTGGCGATGGGACCGTCGAGGCGGCTCTGTCGCACCCCGATGTCTACTTCCTGCATGCCTCGGGCGATAGTGTACTGAAGGGTGATGCGCCGCCGAACCTGTCGAACCTGATGGGTCGCATGGAGATCGGCAAGCAGATCGCCGGCTGTGCCGCTGCGCTGCAGTCGCAGTCGGGCAAGCTCTCGTATCTTGGCCCACTGATCGACCCGGAAACGCGTCGTCTGGTGAATTCGACCTACCTTGGCGCACGCTACTGCTGGGAGAATGTCCGGGGTCTGCCGGCCGAGGATCTTAGTTTCAATGTGGTCTGGATCGGGTTCTGGTTTAATATTCCGGGTGTCACCCTCGATCCGACCCGTGTCGCGACTGATTTCATTAATGCCGGTAGCGATGTGATCATTTCGGGAATCGACACCACCGAAGGGATCGTCGAGGCCAATAAGGCGACCGAAGCCGGAAAGCCGGTATTTGCCGTGCCGTACGATTTCGAAGCTGCCTGTGATGTTGCACCGCAGGTCTGCCTCGGGGTGCCGTACTTCAACTGGGGCCCCTCCTATGTGAAGCTGGTCGAGAGTATCCGCAATGGAACGTTTGCCCAGTCGTGGGAATGGCTCGGCCCGGATCCGGCTGATATCAACAACCACGATACCAGCATGATCGGCTTTTTGAACGGCCCGGCGCTCACGGCCGAAAACGCTGCTGCGCTCGATACATTCACCCGCCAGGTAGTAAGTGGCGATCTGAATCTCTTCAGTGGGCCGCTCAACTTCCAGGATGGCAGTGTCTTCCTGGCCGATGGTGAAGTGGCCACCGACGAGCAGATCTGGTATACACCCCAGCTGCTCGAAGGGATCACCGGCGAGAGCGCAGCCGAGTAGTAACGGGCCTGGTGTGGGAATCCCGAGCCGCTCCCGGCGTGAGGGTCACCGAATCGCATGGACGTAGCAATCAACAATCTGACCAAGACGTTCGGCAGTGTGCGGGCCAATGATGGTATCACGCTGCAGTTCGCCGGTGGCCGTATTCACGGGGTGCTCGGTGAGAATGGGGCGGGGAAGAGCACTCTGATGAAGGTGCTTTCGGGGTATAACCGGCGCGACTCGGGCGAGATACGGCTCGATGGAGCGCCGGTACGCCTCGATACCCCCGCTGATGCACTCAGGGCCGGTATCGGGATGGTTCATCAGGAACCACTCGATGTACCGGCCTTTTCTGTGCTCGAAAACTTCCTCTGCGGCAGTACCCGCGCCACCCTCGGCAGCTGGCGCGATGCACGCCGCCGGCTGGTTGAAATGAACGACCAGCTGGGTTTTTCAGTTGCCCCCGACATGCGAGTCGGCCGCATGACGGTAGGGCAGCGCCAGCAGCTCGAAATTATGCGCCTGCTGGCCGCTGGTGCACGCCTGCTCATCCTCGATGAGCCGACGACCGGAATCTCGGCTGCGCAGGTGGCGGCCCTGTTTGCCGCACTCAAGCAGCTTGCCGCCGCCGGTAATACGGTGCTGTTTGTGTCGCATAAGCTCGACGAAGTGGCCGAGTTGTGCGATACGGTTAGTATCCTGCGTGCCGGTAAGGTGCAGGGTAGTGGCCAGATCGAGATGCCGCAACCGCAAGAAACCCTGCTGCACCTGATGTTTGGGGCAATGGTGCAGCAGGAACCGCAGCTGCAGCCGCCATCAGCACCGATGGCGGTTGCCAGCCATGATCAGCCGCCGGCCTGGTCGCTCGAGGATCTTACCATCCGCGACGGCAACCTGACACTGCGGCGCATGTCGTTTGCGATTCCGCCCGGCATGGCACTTGGGCTGGCCGGCCTCGAAGGCAGTGGCCAGCAACTGCTGCTGCGCCTGCTTGCCGGCCAGTTGCGCCCGAGTGTCGGCCGGCTGTGGGTTGGTGGGGCGGAGATGACCGGCGCGCCAATCGCGAAGTTTCGCGCCGCCGGGATCGAATACCTGCCAGCCGACCGCCTGACCGACGGGGTGATCGGGGCATTCACGCTGACCGAACATGTCGAACTGCTGCGGCCACCGTCGCTCTGGCGCGATCCGGCGGCTGCACTCCAGGCCGCCGAGGCTGCCATCAGCGAGTATGATATCCGAGGGCAACCGCATACACCGATGATGGCACTCTCGGGCGGCAATCAGCAGCGCGCCATGCTGGCATTGGCACCCGCCGATCTGCGCGGCATTCTGCTCGACCAACCGACCCGTGGGCTTGATGTGACATCGGCGAGCGCCGTCTGGCGGCGGCTGGAGGCTCGCCGAGCGCATGGTACGGCGGTGGTGTTCGCCTCGGCCGATCTTGACGAACTGCTCGAAAACAGTGATGCCATCCTGGTCTTTTTTGCCGGCCGTGTTTCGCGGCTGTTACAGCGTGCCGAATTGAGTGCCGCACGCCTGGCCGAGTTGATCGGCGGCGTCGGCTTTGAGGAAGCGCATGTCTGATTCGGTATCGGCGAAGCCGGCAATAGCCGCCACTGCCGGCGTCGTGGTGCGCTCGCCACTGCTGCTGGCGTTATTGGCGCTTGCCGGTGCGGTCGTATTTACCACGTTCGTGCTGCTTATCGCCGGCATACCACCACTCGATACGTATCAACTGGTATTAACCGGCTGGTTTTCGTCGCCGGCAACCCGTTCCGACACGCTTATGCTGGCGGCGCCCCTGCTGTTGTGTGCGGCAGGATTAACGATCAGTTTTGCCGCCGGGTTGTACAACCTGGGAGTCGAAGGGCAGATCACGGTCGGTGCGATCTTTTGCCTGGGGATCATGCGTGCCCTGCCCGATCTTTCGCCGCCGCTGCTCTGGGCGCTGGCATTGGCGGCCGGGATGGTGGGCGGAGTGGCCTGGGCATTGATTGCCGCACTCCTGCGGCGTTATGGTCGGGTCAGCGAGATCTTTGCCGGGTTGGGGCTGAACTTCCTGGCAACCGGGCTGGTGTTGTACCTGATCGCCGGGCCGTGGAAGAAGCCGGGCACCGCATCGATTACCGGCACCGAGCAACTACCGCGTGAGGGGTGGTTGCCGACACTCGAAGGGTTACGGCTTGCCCCGCTCGCACCGTTGCTGGCACTCCTGGCGCTGGTGATCGTCTGGATCGTGCTCGAACGCACTCGTTGGGGGCTTGAAGTACGGGCTGCCGGCACCAACCCGGCGGCTGCCGAGCGGCTTGGCATACCGATGACACGCCGCATGTTCGAGGCGTTTGCCGCCTGTGGTGCGTTGGCCGGGCTGGCAGGCGGCCTGCAGGTGCTGGCAGTGTTTCATGCCCTGATCTCGAATGTCTCAAGTGGGATCGGCCTGCTGGCATTGCTTGTGGTGCTGCTGGTGAATGCGCGGCCGGCCTGGGTGCTGCCGGTGGTGCTGCTCTTTGCGGCATTCGCGATCGGGGCGCTGAAGCTACCGTTGACGCTAGGGGCCGATAGTAGCCTGG
>CALLZL010000249.1 GCA_937859575.1 uncultured Chloroflexota bacterium | reverse complement strand
GCAATCGTGATCGGGCTGGCAAGGAAGGTCCGCGCCCCCGGCCCCTGACGCCCTTCGAAGTTGCGGTTCGAGGTACTGAGCGCATACTTGCCCGCCGGAACCTTATCGTCGTTCATGCCGAGGCATGCCGAACAACCGGCTTCGCGCCACTCGGCACCGGCCTCGCGGAAGATCGCATCAAGCCCTTCGGCTTCGGCCTGGCGCTTGACAACCTGCGAACCGGGAACGACCATCATCCGCACCCCAGCGGCCACCTTGCGCCCCTTGAGGATCTGCGCGGCAGCACGCAGATCGCTGATGCGCGAATTGGTGCAGCTACCGAGGAAGATCACATCAAGCTTGTGGCCAAGCAGCGGCTGACCCGCTTGCAGCCCCATATAGTGCAGTGCTTTGTCGAGCGCAACCCGCTGATTGGGCTCCGGCAGTTCCTCGGGCGTCGGGATGCGACTATCGATCGGCATGCCCATGCCGGGGTTCGTACCATAGGTGATCATTGGTGTCAGGGTCGAGGCATCAAGGGTGATCACCCGATCATACTGCGCCCCCTCATCGGTCGGCAGCGCACGCCAGCGTGCCAGTGCCGCTTCCCAAGCGGCGCCCTGTGGTGCAAACGGCCGGCCGGCCACATAGGCAAAGGTTGTTTCGTCGGGGGCGATCAGGCCGGCCCGCGCACCACCCTCAATCGACATATTGCAGATCGTCATGCGCTCTTCCATCGAAAGCGCACGGATGGCCTCGCCGGTATACTCGAAGACATAGCCGGTACCGGCACCCACGCCATAGCGGGCAATAATCGCCAGGATAATATCTTTGGCGGTGACCCCCGGTTGTAGCCGGCCATCGACACGCACTTCCATCGTCTTCGGCCGGCTCTGGATGAGGCACTGTGTCGCCAACACATGCCCTACCTCGGAGGTGCCGATGCCGAATGCCAGCGCACCAAATGCCCCATGTGTACTGGTGTGGCTGTCGCCGCAGACGATCGTCATGCCGGGTTGGGTCAGCCCTTGCTCAGGGCCGATGACATGGACGATCCCTTGATTGATACTGCCGAGTTCGAAGAGCGGAATACCGAAATCACGGCAGTTTTGCGTCAGTTGGCCAAGTTGAGCCTTCGCCATGGTATCGATCACCGGGATGATCCCATCCGCACCGCGTGGTGTCGTCGGTGTCGAGTGATCCATTGTCGCCAGTGTGCGATCCGGTCGGCGCACCTTCAAGCCGCGCTGACGCAGTTCGGTAAAAGCCTGTGGCGAAGTGACTTCGTGGATCAGATGGAGATCAATATACAGAACTGCCGGTGTTGCCGCACTCTCCGGCCGGACGATATGTGACTCCCAGATCTTTTCGAAGAGGGTCTGTGGCTGTGTCATAAGGTGTAGCTCCGTTTTGATTGAGAACAAAGGGACAAGGGGACAAAGGAACAAGGGAACAAAGGAACAACGGGACAACGGGACAACGGGACAGAGGGACAACGAGACAAAGGAACAAAGGAACAAAGGGACAAAGGGACAAAGGAACAAAGGAACAAAGGAACAAAGGAACAAAGGGACAAAGGGACAAAGGAACAAAGGGACAAAGGAACAAAGGAACAAAGGAACAAAGGAACAACGGGACAACGGGAATAACGACGATTTTGTTCTTCTGTTCTTCTGTTCTTCTGTTCTTCTGTTCTTCTGTTCTCCTGTTCTTCTGTTCTCCTGTTCTTCTGTTCTTCTGTTCTTCTGTTCTATCCTTTACACAAGGGTCAACCATCCCCAGCGATCCTCGGTGGTGCCGCTAAACAGGCCAAAGAAGGTCTGCTGAACAGCGGTGGTGATCGGGCCACGCATACCGTTGCCAATCAGCAACTGATCAACCGAGCGCACCGGAGTAACTTCGGCAGCCGTGCCGGTGAAGAAGATTTCGTCGGCGAGATACAGCACCTCGCGGGGCAATGCCTGTTCGCGCACCTCGTAACCAAGGTGGCGGGCGATCGTCATCACCGCGTCACGCGTAATTCCCGGCAATAACGCGGCCGTTGCCGGTGGCGTGTAGATCACACCATCACGGATGACGAACAGGTTCTCGCCGGAGCCTTCGCTCAACTGGCCGTTCACATCAAGAGCGATCCCTTCGGCATAACCGTTGCGCACCGCTTCCATGACGATCAACTGCGACGAAAGGTAATTGCCGCCGGCCTTCGACATCGCCGGCAACGTATTGGGTGCCATGCGCGTCCAGGAAGAAACCTGAACATCAACACCCTTCTCAAGCCCATCGACGCCAAGATACGCGCCCCACTGCATGGCAGCGACCATCACCTCGACGGGCGCTTCAAGCGGCATGACCCCCAGCACCCCATAGCCGCGCCAGACCAGCGGCCGTAGATAGGCGTCGGTCAGGCCGTTCTCGCGTACCACCGCTTTGCATGCCGCGATCAGCTGTTCGTGGCTGAATGGCGGCACCATGCGATAGATACGGGCCGAATCGAACAGACGACGAATGTGCGGCTCGATACGGAAGAGTGCCGGGCCGTGTGGTGTGTTATACGAACGAATACCCTCGAAAACCGACGAGCCGTAGTGCAAGGCATGGGTCATGACATGCACCGTTGCCTGTTCCCATGGCACCAACTCGCCATTGAACCAGATATATTTGGAAGCATTGATCGGCATGACGAATCTCCTCTTTGTCGTACGGGTTGTTCGTCAGCGTACGGCGGTAACCGAACGCATACGCAGCAACGGCAGCTCCAGGCTATCCCAGAGCGCCTGCCAACTGGCCTCAATAATATTCTCCGAACAGCCGACCGTGCTCCAGCGTTCGTCGCCGCGCGCCGATTCGATCAACACTCGCGGGCGTGCCGCTGTTCCCAGATGCTCATCGACAATCCGAACCTTGTAATCGACCAGCGTCACTTCGGCAAGCTCGGGGTAGTGCGGCAACAACGCCTTGCGAATCGCCTGATCGAGTGCATTAACCGGGCCTTCGCCCTCGGCCGAGGTGTGCATCAACTCATCACCGACGCGCAACTTGACCATGGCCTGTGAAAGCAGCGGGTTGCTGCCACGTGCCTCAACGATCACCGTGAAGTCGAGCAGTTCGAATGGCGGTTCGTAGTCGGGGGCGGCACGGCGCACCAGCATTTCGAACGAGCCCTCGGCGGCTTCGAACTGAAAGCCACGGCTTTCGAGCTCTTTAATACGCTGCAGTACCACCCGTTCGTTGCCGCTGAGATCGAGGCCGAGCTCGGCCGCCCGCAACCGTACATTGCCGCGCCCGGCGAGCTCGCTTACCACAACCCGCATCTGATTGCCGACCAGATCCGGGTCGATATGCTGATAACTATCGGGGTATTTGGCAACTGCCGCAACATGAATGCCGCCCTTATGGGCAAAGGCGCTGCGGCCGACATACGGCGCATGTGTGTCGGGGTTGAGATTAGCGATTGCCGCAACATAATGCGCAACTTCACTCAATCGCTGCAGCTGCTGTGGTGTCACGCACGAGTAGCCAAGCTTGAGTTGCAGATTGGCGATCAGCGGAATAAGATCCATGTTGCCGCAGCGCTCTCCATAGCCGTTGATCGTGCCCTGCACATGCACACAACCGGCCTGTACGGCGGCCAGGGCATTGGCAACCGCCAGTGCACCATCATTATGCGTATGAATACCAAGCTGAACGGTAGCAGATACACCGGCAAGCTGCTCGCGAACCGTGCGAACAATCTCGCTAATTTCATGAGGCAGGCTACCGCCGTTTGTATCGCACAGCACGATGCTGTCGGCACCCGCCTGTGCCGCTGCTACGACCGTCGCCAGGGCATAGGCGGCATCAAGGCGATACCCGTCGAAAAAGTGCTCGGCATCGTAGATCACCTCTTTGGCATGTTCTTTGAAGAAGGCGACACTATCGGCGATCATGGCCAGGTTCTCGGCACGGGTGGTTTCGAGCACCTTCTCGACATGCAATGTCGAGCTCTTTCCTACCAGTGTCACGACGGGTGTCTGCGCGGCGATCAGCGCCTTGATATTGGCATCATCGGCGCAGGCTACCCTGGCATGGCGGGTGCTGCCGAAGGCTGCCACTCGTGCATGGCGCAACTCAAGCTGCGCAACCTGCTGAAAGAACTCG
>CALLZL010000248.1 GCA_937859575.1 uncultured Chloroflexota bacterium | reverse complement strand
AACGATTGATCGCTGGGAGCGCGGGTGGCTCGCCCGCATGCACGCACGATGCTATTTCCTGGTTGCTTTGTCCTCCTGCCCCCGGTTCTGTGGTATCGTACACTGCTGCACGCACTGGGGGGCACATGGATCTGGCGACATTTGACTGGCTGCTGAGCGCCGACGGCCAGGCATTGCTGGCGTTGGCAAGTGCGGCTGATCTGAGCGCTGCGGCGCAGCTGGCGGTGTTGCAGCGGCTGCGCCGCCATGCACCCGCCGAATATGCCGCTGCCGCCTACGAAATGGCGCTGCTGCGCCGCCGTGCGGCTACAAAGTTCGCCGCCGCCGAACGGCTCTACTTTACCCGCGATGCACTCGAACAGGCGTCGGGCGAGATCATCGCCGCCTACCGCGCCAGCCGCTATGCCGGCCATGGCCGCATTGCCGATCTGGGCTGCGGGATCGGCGGCGATCTGCTGGCATTGGCACAGATCGCCCCGGTGGTTGGCGTCGATCGCGATCCATTGCGCCTGGCTATGGCGGCCGCCAATCTGCAGGTGCGTGGCCTTGCATCACGCGCAACGCTGCTCGAAGCAGATCTCACCGGCGACCCGGCAAGCTTTCTGGCCGCTGATATTACGGCGATCTTCTTCGATCCGGCACGGCGGCGCGCCGGGCAACGAATGAGCAGCCTCGCCGACTACGATCCGCCGGTTGCAAGCATCAACCGCTGGCGCGACCGCGTGGCGCTGATTGGCGTCAAGGTGGCTCCTGGGGTGGGTGATGATCAACTGGCCGGGCTGGCGATCAATGCGATCGAGTTTCTGTCGGTCGATGGCGACATGAAAGAAGCCCTGCTGTGGGTCGGCTCAGATGCCGGCCCACAACGGTGCGCCACCCTGCTGAGCAGCAACCCGGCCGAGGCGCCGATCAGCCTGCCGGCACCCGATGCCCCACCAGCCGAGCCGGTGGCACCACGCGGGTTGCTCTACGAGCCGGATCCGGCCATCATCCGTGCCGGGCTGGTCGGCACACTGGCACAACAGCTTGGCGCAGCTCAGATCGATGCACAGATCGCCTATCTGACATCCGACGATCTGCGGCCTTCGCGCATGGCTCGCTGCTGGCGCATTCTCGAATGGCATCCCTTCAACCTGAAGCGACTGCGTGCCCGGCTACGCACCTTCGATACCGGCCCGGTGACCGTCAAGAAGCGTGGCTCGCCGCTCGATACCGATACACTGGCACGCCGCCTTAGTGGCAATGGCCAACGCCCGCTGGTGGTGGTGCTGACGCGGGTACTTGATCAGCCGGCCATGCTGATCTGCGAAGGGCCAATCGGCTGAATAGCGAACCTGGAAGCAATACTGCTGTTCTTGCACACGACCCGAACAGTAAGAGGAACGACCCATGCAACAGGAATTAACGGCCGCCGAGCGCCGCCGTGGCTTGATCGTGATGCTCGCCGACACCTTTCTGATGTGGTCGGGCTTCTTCATGGTTATTCCGCTGATCTCGGTGCATTATGTCGATGGGCTCGGCTGGCAGGCGGCCGCGATCGGTATGGTGCTCGCGATCCGGCAGGTATTGCAGCAGGGGCTTTCGCTCTTCGGCGGGGCACTGGCCGACCGGCTCGGCACACGCGGGCTGATCTGCATCGGCATGGCGATTCGCACCCTCAGCTTTGTCGCCATGGCCTTTGCCGATACCCTGCCGCTCCTGTGGCTTGCGGCGATCCTGGCCGCGCTCGGCGGCGCCTTCTTCGAATCACCGTCGAGCGCGGCGGTTGCTGCGCTCACACAGCAGGCCGATCGCAGCCGCTACTTCGCCATACTGGGTGTCGTACGCGGCCTCGGGCTGTCGATCGGGCCGCTGGCCGGCGCACTGCTGTTGCGCGTCGATTTCTCGTGGGTCGCCATGGCTGCTGCATGCTGCTTCTGTATCGCGGTGGTAATCACCGTCATCTTCATGCCAGATGTGCAGGTGGCCAGCGAACGACGCGGCTTTACCGACGGTATCGGCATGGCGCTGCGCGACCGGCGCTTCATGGCGCTGACGCTCCTCCTCATGGGGTACTGGTTTATGTGGGTGCAACTGACCCTCGCCTTGCCGCTCGAAGCAACGGCCGTCAGCGGTACAACCGATGCGGTGAGCTGGATCTATGTGTTGAATTCGGTCATGAGTATTGTCTTGCAGTATCCGCTCATCCGGTTGAGCGAACGCTTTCTGCGGCCACTGCCGCTCCTGGCGCTCGGCGTGGCACTCATGGCCGCCGGGCTGGGGCTGATATCCCTCGCGGCGCTGTCGGCTAATATCGGCATGCTGCTAGGGTGTGTGGCTGTCTTCTCGCTGGGGGCGCTCCTCGCCACCCCCAGCCAACAGACCGTCGCCGCAGAGCTGGCCAACCCGGCCGCACTCGGTTCGTACTTCGGCGTCAATGCACTGGCGCTGGCGCTTGGAGGCGGAATCGGCAACTATGTCGGCGGGCTGCTCTATGGCCTCGGTAAACAACTCGCTATGCCGGCACTGCCCTGGCTGGTCTTCGGCTGCGTCGGCCTGAGCTCGGCCATCGGCCTGGCACTGCTTAACCGCCGCCTGCGATCGGCACAGGCGGCACCCGGCAGGCCGACGGTTGCCGAATGATCGGCCGGGCAGCGCCTGTTATGCCACAGCCGGCCCAGGATCCGGCGTTATGCCAGTTCGCGGTAGCCGCTACGGAAGTAGATCAATGGATCCCCTTCGCCAATCGTCACCCGCTCGACCTCGCCTACGAAGATCGTATGATCGCCGCCCGGCAGCGAACTATGCACCCGGCACTCAATCGTCGCCAGCACACCGCCAAGCAGCGGGATCCCCCACGGCGACGGCTGCCATTCGACCTCGGCAAAACGATCAATGTCGCGCGTCGCAAACCGCCGCGAAAGATGTTCCTGGTTCTCACGCAAAATATTGACGGCAAATACCCCGGCACCTGTGATCCCTTCGTGCGCCCGCACCGTGCGATCGATCGAAATGAGAACCAGCTGCGGCTTGAGCGAAAGCGACGCAAACGAACTGACGGTCAAGCCATACAACTCATCGTTATACATAGTCGTGACCACAGTGACACCAGTGGCGAAATGCCCCATCACCTGGCGAAACCGGGTTTCATCGATAGCCATGTTGTGTGTTCCTTCTTAATTGTTGAGTTTCTTTATTGTAACGCATAAATATTGGGCGCGTGCAGCACGCGGCGCGCTGTACCCAGGCCGACATACGCCGCCATACAACCGCTCACCCGAGATACCGGGCATCACCAGGGCGGATGCCGCTCGCCGTTGGTATCCATCAGGCGCGCCTGTATGGCACCGGCGGCCAGCGCGAGCGGCATCAGACCGGCAGCGCGGGCATGCGCCGTGGCGGCGGCGAGCAATGCCAATGCGCCGGCCGGGTCGCCAAAATCGCGCTCGATACGTACAATCTCAATCACGCTACGGACATATTCGGGCAACAATCGGCGTTCACGGCTATATTCCAGGCCATGGTACAACAACCGGCGCGCATGATCGAGTGCGCCGTGCTGGGCCGCAAGCCGGGCAGCCCCATGCTGGGCCGCAACATACACAAAACCATAGAGCAGTTGTGGCGAAGCCAGCGCCGTATTGAGCGCGGCCAACGCCTGCACTGGTTGTCGGAGCGCAAGTGCAGCCAGCCCTTGCCCAACCTGTACGCTGGCTCGGTGACCCTGAAAGGCCGGTAAGCCGGCCAGCCGCTCGGCCATGGCATCAAACCGCTGCGCCGCCCGTTCGGCCTGGTCATCAAGCAGCCAGAGGAACCCCTGGTGAATGCCGGGCCAGATCGACGCCCAACCGGCCTCCGGTGCCCGTTCGGCAGTCGCCAGGCTCTGGGTCAGCCAGCTATCGCGTGCCTGCCGATCACCGGTGAGCGCTGCATGGTGGGCCAGTTGGAGCGCGGCAATCACCGCCAGAGCCGCCTGGCCGGTTTCGTGCGCAAGGTCGTACGAGCGCTGCAAACAGCTTGCTGCCGCCGTCACATGCCCTTCCATGAGCAGAGCCCAGCCGATCTGAAACAGCACCAGGGCGGCTTCATCGGCCCCCAGCACTGCCGGCAGCTCGGCCGCCGGGTCACCGGCGGGTTCGCCGGCTGCTGCGAATACCACCACCGGCCATGGCCATGGCGGAACAGCCACCGGTAATGCAGCCGGTGGTTGCAGGATGCGCGCCATACGCGTATGCAGATCGGTGATCGCCGTTGGTGCTTCCCCCTCGTCGGTGCGCGCTGCGGCACTCAGCCGGGCCGCACCCGCCAGATCACCGGCCAGGGCATGCAGCAACACCATGCGGCGTGGCGCCACCAGCCGGCCGGTATCGCCCTGCTGGTGGTGCCAGTGCCGATGGCGGCTGATCGTCGCCTGGACGCCGGCCAGATCGAGCAGCGCCTCGCAGCTGAGCAGCCGCCCGGCAAACGCCCGCTGTACCAACTCGGCGGCCATTGCTGCCCCGGCACGTTCAGCAGCAGCAAGCGCCGTATCGTAGTATGCCAGTGCCGCCCGGTAGCCGGCTGCCCGCCGCGCATGGTCGCCGGCATCAACGGCAGCTGCAACGGGCTGTTGCTCGACACCACGCCCGGCGGCGCGCAGGTGGCGCACCAACTCGGCGGTTTCGGCAGCACCGATCGGCGTCAGTGCTGCGATCGCAGCCGCCGCCTGCCGATGCAGCAACCGACGTTGCGGCGCTGCCAATGCATGCCCAATCGCCGCACCAACCAGATCATGGGCAATCCCCAATACCCCTTCGTGTTCGATCAGTAAGCGGCGTTCGATCAAGATCTGGGCTGCCGCCAAGGCTTCACCACC
>CALLZL010000247.1 GCA_937859575.1 uncultured Chloroflexota bacterium | reverse complement strand
CACTGATTGAGCCGGAACTGGCGACCCATCAGCACGACATGCTGGCCGATACCTATCGCCGGCTGGGGGTTGAAGTTCACTACATGCAGCCGGGTGATGCCGCCACACCGAACCTCTATTTTGCGCGTGACCACTTCTTCATGACACCACAGGGTGCGATCATGTCGCGGATGGGGTCGGCGGCGCGTGCCGGTGAGGAACGCTTTTCGGCGGCGGTGGCACCTTCGAAGGTGCCGATATCGTCTATCTCGATCACGGGGTGGTACTCGTCTCGTATGGCATGCGCTCGAACCGCGAGGGGTGCCGCCAGGTTGCCGGGATGCTGCGTGATATCGGTCTTGAACCGGTGATCGTCGAGATGCCGTATGGCACCGGTCATATCGACGGCGGGCTGTCGCTGATCGACCGGCGCACGGCGGTTGTGCGGCCCTATCACTGCCCATACGGCGCGATCGAACAGTTACAGCGGCTGGGGTATACCCTGATCGAAGTGCCTGACGAAGCCGAAACGGCAGGCGGCATGGCAATCAACCTGGTGCCGGTGGCACCGGGGGTGGTAGTGATGCCGGCCGGCAACCCCAACACCGAGCGGGCGTTGGCACGCCATGGCGTTGAATGCCACCCGGTCGATGTCTCGGAACTTACCAAGGGTGGTGGTGCGGTCCACTGCATGACCGGTGTCATCCTGCGGGATACCCCATGAACGAGGCTCAATCAGCACGTCTTGTACGCATGCAAGAACGCTACCGCACCGGTGATATGCCGTGGGATGCCGAGCTCCCACCGCCCGAGGTGATCGCGCTGGTGGATCGGCTCGCGCCCGGCCGGCTGATCGATCTCGGCTGCGGCACGGCACGTGCCAGCCTGTTCCTGGCCGAACATGGCTGGCAGGCCGACGGCGTCGATTTCGTTCCCGAGGCGATTGCCATGGCACAGCGCCGGGTGGCTGATGCCGGCCTCGAACAGCGGGTGCGGCTGCATGTCGCCTCGGTGACGGATCTGGGGTTTCTTGATCCACCCTATGATCTAGCAATTGATGTTGGTTGTTTCCACGGCATGGAGCCCGACGAACAGCAGCGCTATGCTGCCGAGGTGGCGCGGATGCTGCGCCCCGGTGCGCTGTTTCTGCTTTTTGCTTACCTGCACCAGCACGGCAGCGAACTGCTGCCGGTCAGTACGGCGGCCGGCTCGGTCGAGGCCTGTTTTGATGCCGATTTTACAGTCGCCGGTGTCGTCTATGGTGAAACCTCTGTCGAGGGGCACTGGGCATCGGCATGGTATGAATTGATCCGCAGAGGAGAGGTACGTGGAGCTGAATGAATACCAGCGCTTAGCGATGCGCACCGCACGCGATATCGCATCCGACGAGCGGCTGATGAATGCGGTGCTTGGGTTGGCCGGCGAGGCCGGTGAAGTAGCGGAGCTCCTGAAGAAGCAGCGGTACCACGGCCACCCACTCGACACAACAAAACTGATCGACGAACTCGGCGATCTGCTGTGGTATGTGGCGCTTGCCGCCGATACCGCCGGTGTTCCGCTTGCCGAAGTAGCTGAACGTAATGTGGCCAAGCTACGCCGCCGCTACCCTGCCGGCTTCTCGGAACAGGCCAGCCGTGAGCGTGCCGAGTAGCCTGGCTATCTGCCGCGATCCACCACGGCTTTCACCAGTTTGACGGCAATGCTGCCGCCGGGAACAAACATCCCGACGGCGTCGGCGGTAATATCAAACAGCACATCGGTCGTCAGGATGCCTTTGATCTGATCTTCAAGCTTACGCCCGCCGCTCCGCTGGTCGCCGGTGAGGGCATCGAATTCGATAATCATGCGTTTGTTGCGTGCGGCCCATTCATATTCAAAGGCATAGACCGGCCGAAAGCAGAGATCGACGAGCTCGATCTCGACCCGCTCTTCCTGGATCGATTGAGCCCCTTGCACCGGCCGCACCACCTCGGCCGTCACCTGGCGTACCACCGCCGAGGCGCGGATCTGCGGTGGTACGACCAGCACCCCCTCGGGTGCATAGGCCGCCACATCGTCGATGGCCACCCGTTCGCCACCCAGATGCTTAGCAGCATCGATACGGGTGCCGCTCAGTGCATCAAATGCCTGCTGCATGCGTAATGTCTGAACACAATGCTCGACCACCGGGCTGTTGAGTGCCGGCGTACCACGCTGCTGCTGCGCGGTGGGGAGCACCTGATCGAGCATGGTTACTTCGCGAACATCAGGGCCCGACGCCGGGATGGTATAGGTGCCGCTTTTGTCGTAGCGGGTCGTCATCGAGGCCGCGACAACCCAGAACGGCTCGACCCGGTTCTCGACACTGAGCAATTTGATGTCGTCGGGCTTGGGATTCGAGAAGAGCGCACCAACCGTGCCGACAACCAGGCCGACCTTCTTCTGGTCGATTCGATCACGGGCGACTTCAATACTGTAGCTCGGCACAAGCGCATAGGCATGTTCGGCCGCGAGGTAGATCTCCATGGGTGCCTCACATGTGTGTAATCAGCTCCGGTAGGTGTAGCATACATCAGCCATGGCGTGCGGGCAAGCGGGTGGGCAAAGCAAAACTCCGCGCTGCTGCGCGGAGCTTCTGGTGGGCGATAGTGGACTCGAACCACTGACCTCATCGGTGTGAACGATGCGCTCTAACCAACTGAGCTAATCGCCCGTGCCGCAGAGTATAGCATGGCTATGCTGATCGTGCAAACCTTTTCGGCACCGTAAGGTTGCGCTCGGGGGGAAGATGTTCTATGCTTTATAACCGCCTCTAGCCTGGTTTCGACCATGTATCTGGGGTATATATACCGAGGAACACCCATGGCGCATGCTATCCGAGTCATCATTGCCGACGATCATCATGTTGTGCGGGCCGGTATTCGTGAATTATTGAGCGATGCGGCTGATATCGAAGTGATCGGTGAGGCACGTAACGGGCAGGATGCGGTCGATCTGGCACTTGCGCTGCGACCGGATGTCGTCGTCATGGATATTAATATGCCGCTCTTGTCGGGGGTTGAAGCAACGCGCCAGATCCACGCCGCAGCCCCCGAGATCCATATTCTGGTGCTTACCGCCTATCAGGATGATCCATACCTGTATGGCTTGCTCGATGCCGGTGCCAGTGGGTATCTGCTGAAAACCGCCGAGGATCACGAGGTAGTGCGTGCGGTCCGCATCACCGCCGCCGGGCAATCGCTGATTGATGCGGCCGTGGCTTCACGGTTGCTGGCGCGAGCCGTGCCGCCACCGACCCACGGCGATACATTAACCGAACGTGAGCTTGAGGTCTTACGCCTGGCGGCACGCGGCCAGACGAACAAACAGATCGGCAGTGCATTACAGATCAGCGATCGCACCGTGCAAAACCATCTGGCAAATATCTACGCAAAACTGGCGGTTGCCCCGCGCACCGAAGCGGTAACCGCCGCACTGCAGCGCGGGCTGATCACACTGACGGAGTAAGTGGGTATGCCGCACATATCGATCGACGAAGCCGAACTGCGCGAGCTCCAGCGGCGTGCCGAGCAGATGGTGCGTGGCGAACTGACGCAGATCGGCCAGCCACTGAGCACGAATGCCGCGCTTGAGGATCTGCGGCGGGCGATTGACGTGCTTGGTGCCCATACCAAGCAGGGATTGCAGTATCAGCATGCCTATGTGGCGGCGCTCAGCACGGCACAGGAGGCCGAACGTGGCCGGCTGGCGCGCGAACTGCACGATGATGTTGTACAACAGTTGATTACGCTCACCCAGGGGATCGATCGGGTACAACGCCTGCTCGATCGCGGCGATGCGGCGGCGGCCGGCGAGCGTTTACACACCATGCGCGCTAATCTTACCGCGCTGGTTGCCTCGCTCCGCAATGTGATCAGCGATCTGCGCCCACCGGCCCTGGCGGAACTCGGACTCTTGCCGGCGCTCGAACTGTTGCTGGGGCGCGCGAACACCGATCTTGCGGTGGTTATGCAGATCCATGGCACGCCGCAACGCCTTGCGCCACAGAGCGAACTGGCGCTCTTCCGTATCATCCAGGAAGCCCTTAGTAATATTCATCGCCATGCCCACGCTACCCGTGCAACCCTGACCATTACCTATAGTGATGCCGTAGTGATCGTCATGATTAGCGATAACGGCAGTGGTTTTGATCTGCCCGATCTGCAGGCCATCCCCGATGGCCACTGGGGCATACGCGGCATGCGCGAACGAGCTGAATTGACCGGTGGGCAGCTGGAAGTGCGGAGCACACCGGGGCAGGGCACGACGATCACCGTGCAGATCCCATACCCCGGCGCCGACGACCGCGACCCGGTGTGTGGTATGGCTGTTTCGCCTGATGATCCGGGGGCTGAACATAACGGTCGATTATACCGTTTCTGCTCACCGGCCTGTCGTGATCTCTTTATTGCGCAACCACAGCAGTATCTGGTGTGATGATCGGGCGGCACACGCCGAAGAAACATACCCATCCGAGCGGCATATCGGCCCTGACGGGTGCGTTATAATACGCATAACACCATCCACAGAACGGGAGGTTTCCAGATGCCGGATGATCAGGCAGCGGCCCTGCAGGCTGAACTTGCTGCCCTGCGAGCCGAAAACGACACGCTGCGTGCCCGTATCGATGAGCTTGAGCAGATCCAGTCGATCGCCCTGCGCGAGCTGAGCACGCCGCTGGTTCCCATTACCGATGGCCTGGTCGCCATGCCGATTGTCGGTGCGATCGATAGCCTGCGCGCCCAACAGATCATGGAGACGCTGCTCGAAGGGATCAGTGAGCTCCAGGCCGATATTGCCATTCTCGACATAACCGGTGTTCGGGTCGTTGATA
>CALLZL010000246.1 GCA_937859575.1 uncultured Chloroflexota bacterium | reverse complement strand
TCGCCTGCGGCGCGGCAAAGAACGCCGTGAGCGAGTGGTGGCGCTGTATGCGGCCGGCCTGATCACCAATGGCCCCGACAACTACCACGCGGCATTGGTTATGCTCTATGGCGAAGAACGGGCACATTTCGACCTGGCGCGCACATTTGCCCGCCGGGCGGCAGCACTCGGCGATTCCCGCGCATGGTCGCTGGTTGCCGCAGCATGGGATCGCGCCCTGCTGGCACGCGGTGAACCACAACGATTCGGCACACAGTTTGTGCGTGAGGAGGGCCGCTGGACACTCGGCAAAGTTGATCCAAGTGTAACCGATAGCCTGCGGGCCTTCTATGGTGTACCGCCGCTATGGGTGCAGCAGCAGAGCGCCGACCAGCTGCAGCGCCGCGAAGAATCCTCCTGAGCCGTACCAATGCCCGAAACACTCTGCCCACACTGCGGTGCTACGATCCCCGATGATGGTCTCTTTTGTATTGAGTGCGGCCGGCCGGTTGCAACCCCACCCGCAACCGGTGCGACGACGCGCATCGGCGGGTATGACGGCGGCCCGCTGTGCCCTGCGTGCGGTACCCGTAACCCGGCCGAAGCCGATTTCTGTGTGCTGTGCGGCCGCGCCATGACGGCCGACGCGCTAACGCGGCAGCAGGCAGCGGCAGCCTCGCAGCAACCGGGCCCACCGCTGCTGCGCGAGGTTGCCGACCGACCGCGGCTCGACCCGCTTGCCCCACCACCTGCCGCCCAACTGCCGGCGGCCCCTGTGCCGCAGATCGAACGCCCACCGCGCCGCAAACGACGCGAGATCCCGGGTAATATCATGGCTGCGATCATGCTCTTTGGCCTTGCAGCACTGGCCGTGACCGGCTGGTGGTGGCCGGGGATCCTGGTGGTGGTCGGCACCCTTGCAACCCTGCAGGCGCTGGTATGGGGCAACATACGCGAGACTGTCAAACGTGCCCTGTGGCTCTTCGGCCTGGCAGTACTGGCGGAGTATAGCCTCTGGTGGCCGGGCATCCTGGTGCTGGTCGGTCTTTCGATACTCGCAGACACGATCCTGCCGCGCCGGCGGCGCTGATCAGTCAAACTGGTGCGCTTCGACATAGACGCGATACGCATCCGGTTCGCCACTGAAGGTCGCCCACGAGAAATCAAACTCCGAGCGTGCATCGATCGCCATTTGGCCGTTATCATCCGTCTGGGCATAGCCGCTCGTCACCGCCACGACACGCCGTTCGGCATCGTAGAAGACAACATACACCTGCGGGTAGCTGACAACCAGGCCGCTGCCGTTATAGAGCACCCCATCACCTGCCATGATCGAACCGTAGGTTCGGCGGAATGTCAGGCGTTCAACCGTCAGATCACGCACAGTGGTGCGCAGCGCAAAATCGGCGCTGTGGCTACGTACATCGATCTGAAAGGTCTCGAATGCACCGATCCCTTCATCGAAGAGCACCGAGAAGGGCGCGATCTCGCCGGGGGCAAGGTATTCGGCGTCGGTATAGCCGCTCCCTTCCCCAACCAGCCTCCCGGCCGCATCATAGAGCACGACAAAGATCCTGACCGCCTCACGTGCCTGGTGGCCGTCGTTGCGCACCTCACCAAAGAACCAGAGCCGCCGTGTGGCTTGCGTCCAGCTGAGTGATGCCAGACTAAACGGCTCATCGCCGATCGATTGCTGGGCACCAACAAATGGTGCGGCTTCGAGCTGAACCAGTTCTACCGGTGGCACTGCGGTGGGATCAAGCGTGCGCGGCGGTGCTGGTGATACCGGTGGTGCCGCAATCTGGGGCTCACTACTTTCGACGGCCACCTGGTTACCGGCAAGGCGGATCCCCATGATCACGATACCGGCCACAATGCCGGCCATCAGTAGCCCACTGATCAGCTGCACCCGCCGCGGCACGGCCCTGATCGGCGTGGCCACCGGCTGCGCTGGCAGGCGCACCGTTGCACCGGTCATCGCCGCGCCATCACGGATGGCATGCAGCTCGGCAATCAGCCCACTGATATCGGGGGGGCGATCGGCCGGATCTTTGGCCAGCATCCGTTGCAGCAACGCATCAAGCGCCGGTGGCGACGAAGGTGCAAACAAGCGCAAGGATGGAGGCGGCTGCTGTAAATGGCCAACAATCATGGCTCCGGTGTCGCCGTCGAACGGCAGGCGGCCGGTAAGCATCTCGAACAGCATAACCCCCAGTGCATAGATATCGGAGCGTTGATCGAGTGGGCGACTGGCGAGTTGCTCGGGGGCCATGTAGGCCGGCGTACCGATCACGATCCCGGCGCTGGTGAGGCGTGGATTCGGTGATGCCGGGAGCAGTGCCAGGCCGAAATCGGCCAGCACCGGGCTACCGTCGCTGCGCAGCAGTACATTGGCCGGCTTCAGATCGCGGTGAATGATCCCCTGGCGATGGGCATAGCCGAGTGCATCACACAGCGCCAGCATGACCTGCAATGCCGTATCGAGCGCGAGTGGCCCGGCGGCTATTCGATCCGCCAGGCTGCCACCACTGATCAACTCCATGACAATAAACGGCCGCTGCCCGTCGGTATCGACATCAAGGATCTTGATGATACCGGGATGCGATAGTGACGCAACGACCCGCGCTTCGTGGATGAAGCGTTGCTGGAATTCGTGATCGGCACCCGGCAGCAACACCTTGATTGCGACCGGTCGTTCCAGCTGTGGGTGGTGTGACGCATACACGATACCGGCACCACCCTGGCCGAGTTCTGTGCCAAGCGTATACTTGCCAAGTTGCTGCATAGAAACGCTTACGGCTCTTCGCGCAGGATATACCCAACCCCACGCATCGTATGGATAAGACGTGGTTCGCCATTGGCTTCGAGTTTCTGGCGCAAATAGCGCACATACACCTCGATGATGTTGCTTTCGCCGCCGAAATCGTAGCCCCACACGCGATCATAGATCACTTCGCGGGTCAATACCTGCTGCGGATGATGCAGAAAGAGCTCAAGCAGATCATACTCCTTGGCCGTCAGCTCAACCCGCCGATCGCCGATCGTCACTTCGTGTGCGGCCGTATCCATCGTCAGCGTCGCATACCTCAGCTGCACCGGATGATCGATACGCTGGCGGCGGCGCAACTGCACCCGAATCCGTGCCAGCAGTTCTTCGAAAGCAAACGGCTTGATCAGGTAATCATCGGCACCGGCCTCCAGGCCGGCCACCCGATCAGGCACGGCATCACGTGCCGTCAGCATGATGATCGGCACATCCGAGCCGGCCCGCAAACGCCGGGCGACTTCGAGACCATCGATACCGGGAAGCATCAGATCGAGCACCACCAGATCGGGTGGTCGCTCACGGGCGGCGGTTATTGCCGCAGGCCCATCGGCAGCGATCTCGACACTAAACCCTTCGAATGCCAGCCCACGGCGCAGATATCCGGCGATCTCGGCTTCATCCTCAACAACAAGAATATGGCTCATAGTCATAGCGTATCAGGATGCGGCAAAATTCTTCTATGCCTTGCATTGTAGCAGTGCAGCCACAGCGCTGCAAGCAGGCCAGCTTCCGTGCCCGGAGCTTCTGCGTGCCCGGCGTGATACCGAATAAAACCCCCTATAATGACAGCGAGCGCAATAACGAGGACGACATGGATGCACAGCTGAGCGAGCAGGTGGCGATCGTCACCGGAGGATCACGTGGGATCGGGCGGGCGATCGCGCTGGCGCTGGCAGCAGCCGGTGCGCGGGTACTGGTCAATTACCAACGCGACGAAACAGCCGCACGGGCAGTCTGTACGGCGATCGCTGCACTGGGCGGTATGGCACTGGCGTATCGCGCCGATGTGAGCGATGAGGCGCAGGCTGCACAGATGATCGCCGACTGCCTCAGCCACTGGGGCCGGCTTGATATGCTGGTGAATAATGCGGGCATCACGGCCGACGCGCCGTTTGTGCGCATGCGCCCCGACCAGTGGCGCGCCGTGATCGACACCAATCTGACGGGGGCGTTCCTCTGTTGCCGGGCAGCACTCGCGCCAATGCGCGCCCAACACTACGGCCGGATCGTGAATATCGGCTCGCTGGCCGGCCTGGCAGGCAACTACGGCCAGGTGAACTATGCCGCCGCCAAGGCCGGCCTGGTTGGCATGACACGCGCATTGGCCCGCGAAGTAGCACGCGACGGCATCACCGCCAACATGGTGGCCCCCGGCTATATCGAAACCGACTTGCTTGCAACCCTGCCGGATGCCCAGCGCACCTGGGCGATCGAGACGATCGCAATGCGCCGTTTCGGCATGGCTGAAGAGGTCGCACCGGCCGTATGTTTCCTGCTTTCACCTGCTGCAAGCTATATTACCGGGCAGGTGCTAACAATCGATGGTGGCTGGGTGATGCCATAGTGCAGGCAACAAACGGCAGCGGATCGATATTCTCGCCATCGCGCCAGATCTCATAGTGCAGGTGTGGCCCGCTGGCCTGACCGGTGCTGCCGATGATTCCGATCAGATCGCCGGCACGCACCCGCTGCCCATCCCGCACATCGATAGCACCCAGATGAGCATAGGCGCTGCTCCAACCGGCCTCTTCGTTGATGATCCGCACATAATTACCGGCCGGCCAGGTTCCCGGCCGCACCAGTGCTACACCGTCGTGGGTTGCCAGCACCGGCACACCACTGGTTGCTGCCGGCTCGGCAAATCCGTCGCCGTCGCTATCGACGGCCAGATCGATCCCACCCCAGATCGCGGCCGGTGCATGGGTGCCGACACCGTATTCCTGGGTGATAACGATCATCCCGTTGCCGGGTACCAGCGGCCAGCCGCGTGGCACAGACCAACCCTGGCCGGCCGCGCTCACATGT
>CALLZL010000245.1 GCA_937859575.1 uncultured Chloroflexota bacterium | reverse complement strand
GTTGTCGCGCACGCCACGGAAGACCGCCAGCAGGTTGCCGCGCAGATCGCTGCCGAGTGCCGTCTGCTGCACTACCTGGTCGGGCAGGCCAAGGGTCACCGGCCGGCTCCATGTCAGGCCGCCGTCGTCGGAGCGGCGATAGATACCGCTCTTTGGTACCCCCTTGCCGGCATACCAGTCGACACCCAGATCCCAGACGAGATGGATGCGGCCACGGCTGTCGATCTGCACCTGCGGCCGGTTATCGCCCTCTTCGCTGCGCGAGAGGTTCTCTGGTGCGCTCCATGTCTGCCCGCTATCCGTCGAACGGCGGTAGAAGAGATCGGCGCAGTTGGCGCATGGCGAAGCGAGCACCTCACCGGTTGGCGGCAAGGGTGGCGGTTCGCTGTAAAAAGCGTGTAATGTTCCCTGCTGATCGATCGCCAGCGCGGTGTAGTAGGCCGAGCCGGTCGTGATGAATTGTGGTGCGCTCCAGGCCTGCGGGTAATAGGCATCGCCGACTGCGGCACTCGAATAGAGAATACCGCCGCTGCTGCGATAGATCACATGCAACCGGCCATCGCGCCCCATCACGATGCTGTTGCGCACCGTATAACCGCCGGTCGATGGCGATTTGATGCTGTTGAAGCTCGACCACTCGCCATTACGCTGCTCGCGGTACATCAGCAGGTCGATCGATCCATCGGGGGTATTGGTTCCGAGCCCGCTATACCAGACGATATGAACGCTGCCGTTGGGGCCGATTGCCATGTCCGAGAACCACGAAGAGCCATAGCGCGGCCCGATCACCCGCGTTGGCGTCACGGTTGGTAATGGAACGACCGGGGTCGGCAGATTCAGGTTGGCAAGCGGATCAACCGGTGCCGGCGGCGAGACCTCAAATGGCGGCGACCAGCTATTGATTTGGGCATGTGCCGGTAGCACACTCCATGCGACAAGCAGGATCAGGAGTATTCCTGCGATACCACGCCCGGCTTTAATGGGATCCTGCATTGGCAACCTCAAATGATGCGTCGTGTGGGATGCTGGTATCGGTGTCGATCATATGGCGCAGGGCAATGATCAGGCCCAGGAAGATCCACGAATAGACCGTATACTTGTAGCCGGTGATCGTCTGATTATAGGCAAACGGCAACAGCCAGTCGCCAAAGAACATCGAAACCTGTGCCCCGATCCAGCCGCTCAGGGTAACAAGCGCGGCGGTCTTGAGAATACCGCGTGGTGCCTTGCGATAGAGCCGCAATCCTTCCCACGAGGCGGTCAGCGCCAGCGCAAACCAGCCGATCGTGCCGATCACGCCAAATTGAGCGATGATGTCGAGATAGTTATTATGGGTCGAACGGGCATCATAGGGGTAATAGTTCATGTAGTAGGGCGCATACCCTGCCGGCCCGGTGCCGAAGAGCCAGTGTTCGCCAACCACACGCAGGTTGATCTCCCACATACCGATGCGGCCATCGGCACCTTCGTTGATCTCATCTTCGATCATGCGCATGAAGAAATCTTGCTGGATCACCACCAGCAGAATTAGCGCAAGCATAACTACCGCAAACCAGCGTCGTGAACGCAGAAACACTGCAACGAAGATCGCGCAGACCGTCGGGATCCAGCCGGATTTCCACAACAGATTGTTATAGACCGTCTGATATAGATTGGCAGCGATGATCACCAGCAGTAACAGGCGCAGGCTCCAGTGCAGGCGTGGCTGAATGATCACCAGCGCCAGGGCCGGAATGACCGTCCAGAGCCCCCACAGCCCGCGATCGGCCAGGAACGACTGTGGAATACGGAACAGTTGGGTGATCGTCATGAGTGCGCCGAAGAAGATGAATGAGCCGAGCACGATCTTGAGCCGGCCGGGGGTGGTGATGAAGTTGCCGATCAGCAGTGTGACCCCGATCGAGGCCAGGTAGGTGATCAGCGACGCGATCTGCACGATCTCGAAGTTCTTGAAGAGTGCCATGTTGAGCACCGGATCGCGCCAGATTGTTCCCCAGACGGTCGAGACACACATCAGTACGCCGAAGATGATCAACGGCCGGTTGATCGGCGATGGCACCAGATGCCATTGGTTGCGTATCAGCGATGTTGCCCCCCAGACACCCAGCAGGGCGATAGTTAGCAACAGCGAGATCGGCAACTGGGTGAAGGTGCCGGTTGGTACATCGATCGGGATCGCGAGCGCAGTAATCGGCAGCAGCAGTACGAGCAGTTCGAACTTGCGCGTCAGCATGTAGAAGCCGAAAACGGCCCCCGGCAGTGCGATCGCCGCCAGCGGCACACGGGTACTGCCGCGGCTGGCGAAGTAGCCGATCACGATACTGGCTGCGAGGGTCGCAATCAGGATCAGTGTCATCAGGAGCGCCGAGCGGATCTGCGGCCGCTGGGCAAAGAAATCGAATTGGCGCGAAAACCGATTGGCAAACATGATCGGTCCTCAATTTCCTGAAACTGATGCACCGGCCAACGGCGGCCGGCGTTCAATGGCCTCGGGGGCCAGATCGCGCCAGCCGATGCGCGGGTCGGCCGGTATGCGGCGTACCGCTGCCGCAATCGAGCGCAGCATCCATTTTACACCGAGTATGATCGTAAAGACCGCTCGCATGGTGATGGCATATGGCCGGGCATAATGTTTGTAGAAGAAGCGCACCTTGCTGCGATAGAGCGCCTGCACCATGGCAAAACGCGCCCGCCGGGTGCTCTGGCCGCCATAATGGATGATCTTTGCATCCGGCGTATACCAGATCTCCCATCCTGCGCGGTGCAGCGCCATGCACCAGTCGGGCTCTTCGCTATACATGAAATACCCTTCATCAATCGTGCCGACCTGCGCAATCGCGCTGCGCCGCGCCAGCATACACGCCCCGAAGACATAATCGACCCGCCGTGCACTGCGGCTGGCCTGTGGCGGGTAGCTGGGGAAGTTGCGAAATAGCAGTCGTGCGCCGATCCCGGTCACGCTTAATGTCTCGCTCAGGATCGACGGAAAATCGGCAAACGACGATTGAAAGGTGCCGTCGGGGTCGAGCAGCATTGCGCCGACCATCCCGGCCTGCGGATGTGCGTCGGCGAAGTCGACCAGTTGCTCGATGGATCCGGCCGGGGCTACGGTGTCGCTGTTGAGGAGCAGCGCATAGCGCCCACTGCTGGCGACGATCCCCTGGTTGTTGGCGGCGGCAAAGCCGGCATTCTGCTCGTTGGCAATCACATGCACATCCGGGAAGCGCTCGCGGATAGCGGCCACACTGTCGTCGCTGGAGTTGTTGTCGATAACCCACACATCGCCGTGGAGCCGGCCCAGGGCTGCCGGCAGCGAGGCGATGCAGTCGCAGATCAGTTCGCGGGTATTCCAGTTTACCAGAATAACCGAGACATCAGGGGTCGTTTTGCTTGCTCGATCAGGCATGGTTGTTATCCATCATCAGTGTTTGCTATGCGCCAGCGGTTGCCGCCCGGCCCGATGGCCTGCCGCAACCACGGCAGCGCCGAGGTCGGCAAGCCGGCTTCCAATGGCTCGCCAGTCATACTGTTCAGCAACGATCACCTGGGCGCTGGCGGCGAGTTGCCGGCGTAGCGTGGCATCGCCAAGCAGTTGCAGGGTTGCCCGGGCAAAGTCGGTGGCCTGTTCGGCGCACAGCACCTGCTGCCCGCATGCAAACGCCAGCCCCTCGATCCCTTTTGGCGTCGTTACCAGTGGTGTGCCAAGGGCAATCGACTCGAGCGCCTTGAGGCGTGTTCCACCGCCGTAACGCAATGGAATAACCGTGGCCCATGATCGGGCAATCAGCGGTCGAACATCCGTTACATACCCGGTATACTCAACTCCGGCATGCTGTGGCAGCGCGGCCTGGCGTTCGGGATGCGCCTTGCCGGTGATGCGCAGGTGCACATCGGGGCGCTGAGCCCGGATCAACGGGAAGATATCGCTCAGGAAGAACTGCATGGCATCGAAGTTCGGATCGAATGAAAGCGCCCCCGGATAGATCAGTGTCGCCGGCTCCGGCTCGCTGATGAAGGGGGCGCATCCAGCAACATCGGCCCCATTCGCAATCACCGCCAGCCTGGTTGTGGCGCGCAACAGCGGCTGTACCAGTGCCGCCTCAGCTTCCGACACAACCGTCACTCCATCGAACTGTGCCATGAGCCGCCGCATGAAATTACGGTGCTTTGCCAGGGTAAGTCACGAGCGCAGTTTGCGGCGCGGGGTTGCGGCATTGGCAACATCGGTGTGATAGTTGCCGTTCTCACCCTCTTCGAAGATACATGGGATCGCCCCGGCAAGTGGTGCATACACCGCCGCTCGGACCGCGAATGCGATCACCAGATCTGGCTTGAGCACAGCAACCTGCCGTTGCACCATGGCGGCAAATTCGGGATCCCAGGTGGCACGCAGCGAACTTGGTGTTGCATGCCACAGGCTGGCGATCTGCTCGCCGCGCCGTGGTGTCCAGTGTCGTTCCGGGCGACTTTCGACCGAAGCGCAGTAGCTACGCACCGCGTCGATCTGGCTGCTGGTGATCGGTTCCTGGGTAAGCGCCAGCAGATGCACCTCGTGGCGGGTTGCCAGAGCCCGCAGCAGATGGGCTATTCGCAGGCGCGAGCCATTGTCGGCCGGTTCCGGCCACCATGTCGAAAGTGCGAGAATACGCATTGATATGCCTATGTTCGTTTTGCGTCATCGGAAGTAAGCCCAGGTGCATGCGGTACCGGCAGCCTGACGGCCGCCTCGTAGCTTTCGAGAATGCGTGCGGCGGTTTTGCGCCACGAAAATTCGGCGGCACGCGCAAAACCGCGTTCGCGCTGCCGGCCGGCAAACTCCGGTTCCGTCAGCAGCCGTGTCAGGTGCACGGCAAGTGCCGCATCATCTTCAACATGCATCAAGAGCGCGGCACCACCGGCAACCTCGGGCATCGGCCCGTTGTCGGAAATAATCACCGGTGCACCACATGCCATTGCTTCGAGTATCGGAATACCGAACCCTTCGTACCATGATGGAAAGACGAAGACCTCGGCGGTGTTGTACAGCGCAATCAGATCGGCCCGCGACGGCCGGATCAGGAGTTGTGCCGCGCCTTCGGCAACGGCCTCTTCGACAACCGGCAGCGGGGTGGCATGGCGCGAAAAGAAGACGATCTGAAAGCGATTGCGCAGGTCGGCCGGCAGCCGCCGCCATGCACGTACCAACACCCCGGGATTCTTGAGCGCATCGGCCAGCACAAACGGCCGGCCAATCGCATGCCGCCGGCGAACATCATCAAGGATCGCCTGATCATCGATCCGGTGCATATCGGGTGCCGGTGCATGCGGCACCGCGATGATACGATCCGGATTGAATGTGCAGTAACGCAGAATATCCTGCCTGGCATGGTTCGAAACCGTCACCAGCATGTCGGCGCGGCGTACCGCGAGTTTTGAACACAGGTTGAGATAGACAATCATCGCCTGTGAGTAGAGCGTCCGCCGCTGCCCTTCGCTGCGTAATGTTTCACGCAGCGGCATGATCGTAATCGCATCATGCAGGGTGAGCACTACCCGCGCACCGGGTGGGCCAAAGCCGTAGTTTGCCGGAAAGTGTACCACATCGAGGGTATCACGCGCCATACTGCGCCACATCAACAGATCGTTGACGATGCTCGACGCCGGGTTCGACCACGGCAAATAGCGTACCGTCACATGCGGCGGCAGATCATGCAGTTCGAACGGCCGTTTGGTATCGGCATACAGAACGATCTGATGTTCTGCCGCGAGCTCGATCAATTCCGGCACGAAGTACTGTAAGTAGGTATGGATGCCGCCGATCAATCCATGCGAGAGATAGCGGACGTCGATGCCGATGCGCATGGCGAAGCTCCGTTTCGTCTGACTAGCGTGGTGCGACAACCGTATCACCCTCGCGCAGGCCGCTGAGGATCTCGATCCGTTCACTCCCGACGATACCAACCTCGATATTGACGCGGGTTGCGATTTCGCCCTCCGGCACGAGCACATAGTAGCGGGCATCAAACCCGAGGGCTTCGGCCGGCAGCCAGAGTGCGTTATCTTTACGCGCCAGCAGCAGAGTCACTGTTGCGGCATCACCGACCGCCAGGCCAAGCGATTCGTTGTTGAAGCGTACCCGGATCGTCGGATTGATGACACCCAGGTTGGATATCAGCGGTGCCTGCACAATCGTCCCGGCGATCGTCTGGCCGGCCAGGCGGTTGAAGCTGAGTTCGGCCGGCAGCCCGATCCGGATCGCATCCGCAAGCCGATCATCACTGTTGCTGGTTCGCACCTCAAGGGCACTGGCGGCAATCGATGAGTCGATCACGACGATCACGACATCACCGGCACGCACTGGTGTGTTGGGCACCACATTCACGGCAACCACCTCGCCATCGAATGGTGCATAGATCCGGCGTACTTCCATCTGCTCGATGATACGATTGACGGTCAGTTGCGCGGTATCGACACGCGCCTTCAATTGTGGGTCGGGGCGCACATTCTGGCGTGCTTCCTGCAATGCCAGGGTGGCGATATCGACATTGCGGCGGGCATCGGTGATCTGCTGTGGTGTTGCCCCCTGGCGCAGCCGATCGAGGTTGGTCTTGGCAATCTCAAGCTGCGCTTCGGCCGTCTGGATGGCGGCAATCTCGTTGCCGAAGGCGGTGTCGTATTCGATCTGGGCATTGGCAACCGCATCCTCGGCGGCACGCAGGCGATCGTTGGCCTCGGCGAGGCGCGCTTCGGCGGCGGCTCGATCACTGCCGCTGCTGCGTTCAACCGCATCAACTGCTGCCGAGAAATCATTCTGGGCATAGATGAGTTGGCGTTGTGCCTGGCGTAGTTGCTGTTCGGCGCGATTCTTGATGGCCGACGAGTCGTTGCGTACCCGCGCGAGGTTGGCTTCCGCCTGGCGGATATCGGCTTCGGCGCGGGTGATATCGAGTACATTCGGTGGGCGCGTCAGCAGGCTCAGTGTGGCTCGTGCGGCTTCGAGTTCGATCTCGGCGCGCCGCACCGGCAGCTGCCGTTCGGCAATCGCCGTGTCATACGCCTCTTGCTCTTGGCGCAGGATCGCCTGGGCCTGGTCGAGCTGATCGCTCAGTTCGCCCATCTCTTGCTCGGCGAGTAGATCGCCTTTACTGAAGATCGCATCGGTACCGACCGCAATCGTGTTGACGATTCCATCAAAGGTGAAGGTGAGATCGCGTGCGCGGGCTTCGACCACTTCGCCCTGCATGTTGATGCGATTTTCGACCACCCCGCGGCTCACGGTATAGCTCTGCAGGGGGATACTCGTCGGCGCTGCGGTTGCGGCCGGCGATGCCTCGGCGGCAGGTGTCGCCGTGGCAGGCGGTGTCCATGGCTCAGGCGTGGGTGCAGGTGCGCCGAAGCCGCTGCATGCACTTAATACGAGGCCAAGCAAGATAGTACAACTGAATGTGAAGCGTCGCATGTTCTGTTCCTCCTGGGCCTGGCGGCACACAGTTTCCTGCCGAATAGCATCTGAATCGTACTGGCTGTATTGTCTGCGGTATGGGTGAATTGTATATGAATAACAGCCGGTGTGCGTTTGGTGAAATGGTCATTTTCGCCATCTGCCGTGAGGCGAATTCGGCAGATTCCCGGCAACGCGGCATTTCGTGCGATCTCGTCACAGGCGGGTTGTCAGGGCGCCAAAGCGGCCGCGCCAGAAGTCGCGCCAGCCGAGGATCTGGGCCATCGGCTGCCGGGCGACGCGG
>CALLZL010000244.1 GCA_937859575.1 uncultured Chloroflexota bacterium | reverse complement strand
GTGATGTGCTGCACCTGGTTGCCGCTGCGGGTATCGAAGACGCGCAGCGAGCTGCTGAGGCCGAGTTGCTGCACTGTTGCATCAATGGCACGGATATCGGTAAATGCAGCTTCGGGAATCGTCGGCACGCAGATCCGCGTATTGTCGTTGCTCACATGCGTGAAGCCGGTAAGATGCCCGTCAGGGAGCACAGCGAGGGTGCGCATTGTGCCGGTGTGTGCGTTCACACAGCGTAGTTCGCGCCCCTGCAGATAATAGACATCACCAGAGGCCGGGTGCAAGCACGGGCTTGCCAGCCCGAGGCCACGGTAGGGCAGCCCTTCAAAATAGACATACGACCGCAGATATCCTTCGTGGTTGTCGCTCAGGCGGCGTACCATGCCGCTTTCGCGATCGAGCGCATACAGATTGACGGCAGCATGCGGATCGTGATCCTTCGCGATCCGGCTGTCGCGATCACTCAGAAACACCAGTGTCGTGTCGTTGCTGGTGAGCGACGGACTAGTGAAATAGAGCAACTGGTCGTTGGCATTACCGTCGGTAAGTCGGTGCGGCTGTGTTGGCGGCATGGGTTCTTTCTACTTCCTGGCAAGTAAGCATGCGGCATCCTGCATTATTCGAGTGCCACCACATACACATCAGTTCGCCCCTTTTCGCCGCGATTATAGCTAAGCCAGCGGCCGTCGGGCGACATGTGCGGGTGTGGATGGGTATACTGCCCCTGAATGGTGCCCCACTCGGTAGCGTGGCGTGCCAGGATCTCGATGCGCGGCGCACCGGATGAATCGAGATCACGGAAGTGAATGGCGGTAATCAGATCAGGCGTGAAGAACCCGTCGGTAATGATTGCATCCGTCTGGGTATGCGTACTGGTATGGCCGTAGTAGGGCGCGGGGAAGATATGTTCCCACACGACACGTGCCTGGGTATCGATCACGCCGACATACTGGCCACCCTTTGCCGAAGGGCCATGGTAATAGACCAGGCGGCCATCGACACTCCAGTTGGTATGGATCTGGAAGCCCCACTCATCATGCTGTTTCAGGCGGGTGAGTTCACCACTGCGGCTGTCGAGCAGCCAGGCGCGCGTCGAGATCCGCTCGTCGCCGCCGGCCCAGAAGTTGGGTGGCATGTCGCGGTCGATCAGCCAGAGATCCTGATCGGCCGGGCATGGCTGAATGTGGTGGCTGCCGCAGATATCTTCCTGAAAGATCTCGTGTACCGCACCACTGGCCATGTCGATCTTCAGGTAGGTGGTCGGCATGCCGCCGAACTCGGCGACCAGTGCCTCGCGGTATGGGCGGCGTGGGTAGCGGCCAGCGATCACATCGGGGTGGCCGGGCACACGCGGCACCACCACATACGAGCCATCGACCGCACCGATCGGGCTGCCAAAGCGGAACTCCTCGCCACAGTCGGCGATCAGCACCTGCTCGGCGCAGGTTTCGAGATCATAGTGGCGCAGGCTACGCCCGACACACCCCACGGCGGTATTGGTGGCTTGAATGATCGCTGACGGCCCGCCGCTGAAGCCGCCGCCAAGCAGGCCGGCACTATACGGGCCGTTGTTGCCGGCATTATGATACTGGCCATATGCACCGATGCCGTCGGTGATAGCGATAACCTTTAGATCGCCGGTGCGGACATCGGCGCGCATGAGGGCACTGCCGCCTTCACGTGCGGTGGCAAAGATCAGGTGGCGGCTATCGGCCGAGAATGCCGCATTCAGATGGTAGGTCGGCGTCTCGTTATACAACCCGTCGTTTGTCAGCCGGCGGGTGATCTTGCCCGTAACGGCATCGGCGAAGACGGTCGATTCATTCCAGGTATCGCCGGGTGTGAGCATGTTTCACTCTCCTTGAGATTGCGCCGGATACAGCGACGATTCTCATGCTTCCACCGGTAGCCAGTCGCTATACAGGGGGTGATCCGGTGTGATCGGCAACGGCACCGCAATACCACGGCGCGTCGAGTCGTAGAGTGCCGTGACGAGTTCGAGTGAAGCGCGGGCATCGGTGAGTGTCACTGGTAGTTCCCCCCCTTCGTGGAGTGCCTGGTGGAAGCGGAGCAACTGGCCGACATACCCCTCGGGCAGTGGGGTAAAGCTTGCCAGTGCTGCATCGATCTGTTCACTGATCTCGGGTGTATCGGCGGTGAAGATCCATGGTTCGCCAGAATTACTGTAAGGGCGGGTATTGCTTTCGGCCACCAATCCGCTGAAGCAGAAGCGATGGCGGGTGATCTCGGCTGCTGAACCCAGGGTAACCGACAGAGTGGCGAGCGATCCATCGGCCATTTCGAGTGCAACCGCGGCGGTATCTTCGACTTCAATTGCATTCACCAGTGTTGTGGCGCGGCAGAAGACACTGCGGATCGGGCCGAGCGTATAGGTGAGCATATCATGGGCATGGATGGCATGGCCGAGTAACGCACCGCCACGCTCGGTGGCCCACTTTCCGCGCCATGGCACATCATAGTAGGCAGCTCGCCGCCGCCATGCCGTCTCGACCGTGCTGAGGTATGGGCGACCGGCGATCCCGCTGTCGATCAGGTGTTTCAGTTTCTGCAGGCCATGGCCCCAGCGATACTGGAAGATCGGCATGAGCCGCTTGCCGCTCGCCGCTTCGGCAGCAATCAGCTCATCAGCATCGCGGATCGAACCCGCAAGCGGTTTTTCGACCACCGCGTGTTTGCCGGCAGCCAACACCTGGAGTGCCTGCGGTAGGTGCAGGTGCGGCGGCGTACAGATGTCGATGATGTCGATATCTTCGATTGCACACAGTTCATCGAGGTTGCCGATCACCCGTGGAATCTCATGTGTCTCGGCAAATGCTCGTGCCTTGGCGGTATCGATATCGCAGATCGCCGCGATCCGGTAGTGATCCGGCAGATTACGATAGGCGACTGCATGTGAGGTGCCGATCCCGCAGCCGACAATGGCGACGTTGAGGATGTTGGGCATGGGTAAGCTCCTTTAGAAACGAACAGGAGAACAGAAGAACAGGAGAACAGAAGAACAAAAGAACAAAAGAACAGAAGAACAGGAGAACAGAAGAACAGGAGAACAGGAGAACAGAAGAACAGGAGAACAGGAGAACAGGAGAACAGGAGAACAGGAGAACAGGAGAACAGAAGAACAAAAGAACAAAAGAACAAAATCACTGATCTCTTTGCTCCTTTGCTCCTTTGTTCCTCAGCTCCTTTGTTCCTCAGCTCCTTTGTTCCTCAGCTCCTCAGTTCCTCAGCTCCTTTGTTCCTTTATTCCTCAGCTCCTTTGTTCCTCAGCTCCTTTGTTCCTTTATTCCTCAGCTCCTTTATTCCTCAGCTCCTTT
>CALLZL010000243.1 GCA_937859575.1 uncultured Chloroflexota bacterium | reverse complement strand
TACATTAGGAGTATTGGTTGGCGGTGGTGCGCTGGTTGGTGCATTTGGATCGGGTGTTGCCGTCGGAGCGCGGGTATTGGTTGGTGCACGCGTGTTAGTCGGCGCGGCCGGAGCGCGGGTACTGGTCGGCGCGGCCGGCTCGGCGGGGGCGGTGGCCGGTTCTGTGGTGGTGGCCTCGGCTGGTGTCAGGGCAAGCAGGGTGAGCGTTGGCCCGATTGCCTGTTCGGTGGCATCGATCGCCTGTTCGGTAGCCGCGACATCGGTGCTGCCGAGGATGGCCCGTGCCGTTTCCAGGGAAACCGCCTGAGCGGTACGGGTGGCATCGGCGGCGGCCAACACGTCAATGGTTGGCTCGGGTGTGGTGGTTGGTGCGGCAATCGTCGCGGTTGCCACGGCTGCCGCCTGTAATGGTGCCGTCGGCACCGGCTCACGGGTGTTGTTGAAGACACCACCGGCAAATAACCCGGCGACAACCGCACCGATCGCAATGATCCCGAGCAGCGGAAAGAGCCAGGCCGGCCGGCCGGCCGGAGCCGGTGGTGTATTGACAGTGGTGCCGGTTGAACCGGCGCTTGTCTGCGGGGCCGTCAGAACATCCGTAGCCGGTCGGGCTGCTTGTGTGCCGCTACCGGGGTAGATCACCATTGTGCCGGTCTGGTCGACGCGCCGGGTCGACAGATCGGGGATGGGCCCGGTCTGCCGGCCACTGGCAGCATCTTGCAGCGCTATGCGCATATCAGCCGCTGTTGCGTAGCGTTCGTCGGGCTTCTGCGACATGGCGCGCATCAGGATCGCGGCAATCGCCGGTGGAACATCGGGATTCAGCTGGTGTGCCGGAACCAATGGGTCTGGGTTATCACTGATCTTGGCGGCCGCACGCGTCAGCGCATCTGGCGGCAGTGTACCGGTCAGCAGGTGGTGGAGCGTTGCCGCGAGGGCATACAGGTCGCTACGGATATCGGTGCCGGTTCCCTGGATCTGTTCGAGTGGTGCATAGTGGGGCGTGTAGCCGTAGATACTACCGGTAGACGAACTGCGCGTCGCTTGTGACGCGGCACCTTTGGCCAGGCCAAAGTCGAGCAGGATGATCTCACCGCGCAGGGTGAGCTTCATGTTCTGCGGTTTGATATCGCGATGAACAATCGGCGGGTTATGGGCATGCAGATAGTCGAGCGCTTCGAGCAGGTCGTCGGCCCAGCGCAACACGTCGCCGATGGGGAATGGTTGTTCACGCTGCGAGAGCAGGCTGCCGAGGTCATCGCCCGAGATGAACTCCATGACGAGGAACTGGCCATCGCCTTCATTGAAATGGTCGCTGACTTTGGGGAGCGCCCGATGGCGCAACCCGGCCAGCAGGCGGGCTTCGCGCTCAAAGGCGCGCCGTGGAATATCCCCGGTGACGAGGGTCTCTTTTAGGGCAACAATATGGCCCAGGCGCAGATCCTGCGCTTTATAGACGGCACCCATGCCGCCGCGACCAATCTGTTCGATGATCTGATAGCGATTTTGCAGAATGGAGTTAACCGGCAGCATAGCATCGACCTCATAGTGGATGAGGAGCATCGTCCGCGCTCAGTATAGCATGGATGGTATTACCAGATTCGTTTGCTCTGCTACCGGCGGATACGGTGCACGAGAATGCTGAGTAGTATCGTAGCACCGGCGGCGGCAATACCGAAGAGTATGTTGCCCGATAGCCATCCGACGCCACCGGCTACGAGGAGCGGTAAAAGAAAGAGCATGGTCTGGGTGGCCTGCGGGATCCGGAACATGACGGGAGGTTCGGCCGTTATCGGAACGGTTTCGGCGCTATAGGCCGATTCGCCGATTGTGCTATGTTCGGCACCTTCGAAGATCGCCGGTGGTAATGGCGCACCAGCGATCGGGTGTTCGCGTGCTTCGTTCAGGTAGGCGGCGCGCCAGTTGTAGCTGGTATCGAGCTTAGAGCGGAAGAGGTGAAAGGCGGCGCGCTGGAGGTAAGCCGGGTGGAGTGCACTGAGCGCTGCGAGCTGGTGCCGTTCGCCGGGGGTGACGGTTATATCGGTTGCTTCGAGGTAGGTTTCGACAAGCAGGCGCAGCTCAGGTGCTGCAAACGCCCCCAGGGTAAGCTGGGTGAAGCGCTCGCTCAATGCCGGTGGCGCACCATCAAGCGCCGCCACCAGCAGCAGCATGCCGTTACGTGCCACGCGAGCCAGGCTTTCGAGGAGCTCGGCACCCCAGCCGGCGGTAAGTGCGGTATCGACATCATCGAGGCAGAGCACAACCCGGTGGCGTGTTTCGAGCATGGCAATCTCAAGTGCTGCGGTTGTTTCCCCCTGTGCTCCGAGCGCATTGATCACGGCCCGATAGACATCCGCTGCGTTTCCCTGGCCGTCGAGGCGTAGATAATAACTGCGGAGTTCCGGTTCTTCGAAGTTTGCTGCCGCTGCTGCGACAATATGAGTCAGGAGCGAGGATTTACCGATCCCTGGTGTCCCACAGAGCAGTACCGGCCGCCGGTTTTCGAGTGCGCCGAAGATCAACGACAACTCGGCCCAACGCCCGATGAACCGCTCGACCCTGGTGATGCGACCACGCTCGGTAAATGGGTTGGCCGGCTGCGCCACACCTTCTGGCTGCTCGGTTTGCATGGCTGCAGTATACCATCAGGCTAGTGTGCGCAGCGACTCATGGATGCGATACCTGCTCGCCGCCGGGGGTTCACCTCGATGGTACATGCCGCACCGCACAAGCATGAGTCTCACCCCGGACTCACCGGCATGCGAATTGACAGAAGCAGGAAGATCACATACATTGAACGCTCGTTCATTCAAAAAGAGAGAACTATGTCACCACGAAGCGAGCAGCAGAACCAGCTCTTGCGCGACGACACGCGGGCTCGGATCATGCAGGCCGGCCTGGCGCTCTTCAGTGCTCATGGCTACGAGCGTACGACCATCAAGGCGATTGCCGCCCATGCCGGTGTGGCGCAGGGGTTGATGTACAGCCATTTTGCCGGCAAAGAGGAGCTTCTGCGGGCGATTTTCGAACAGAGTATTGCCGACGTCTATGCTTCGTTTGAACGGGCTGCCGGCGAGGCGGCCGAGCCACCGGCGGGGGCTGCCATTATTGTGGCGGGCAACGCGGCAGGGGAAGAACCAGTCCGATTCTGGCGGCGGAGTTGTGGGGGACGGATTCAACAGCCGGTGCTGGGCATCCTCGGTGAATCGCTCTTTGAATGGGTCGAGATGATTCGGCGCACGCTCGAACACTCCCTGCGTAGCGCCGGCAGCAGTGCCCCGGAAACCGAAGCCCGCCTGTTGTTTGCCGCAATCGACGGCATTTGCCAGCACTATGTGATTGATCCGGCCGGCTACCCGATCGAGGCTGTGGCCGAACGGTTGATCCGCCGTTATATCTGAGTCGGTGCTTCATGGTGTCGCTCGACGGCAGCTTATTCGGCAGCGAGCGCATGGATTCCTTTGGCCACCAGCACCGGCAGCGGGCTGAGGTCGAGCAGGTCACTGGTGATATCCTCAAGCAGAATTCGGTCGAGCGGGCTTTCGATACGGTGTGCGCCGATGGCCAGCATATCATAATCGCCATCGC
>CALLZL010000242.1 GCA_937859575.1 uncultured Chloroflexota bacterium | reverse complement strand
GCGCATGTGGCGGATGGGGTCTACCATACACCACACGAGCCGGGCAGCAGCAGCGATCTGCGTCAGTAGCGCAGCACGGCGGCAATGCGCTGATGTTGCGCCAGTGCCGCCGGATCGGCGAACACCACCCGCCCGCCACGGTCGAGTACCGCCGTAATCACCTCATCCACGGCATCATCCAGGACCCCCGGCGTGGTCGGATCTGCGACCGGCGTCAGGATCATGCCGCTCGGATCGATGGTTGCGGCCTGGTGGTAATCCTCTTCGACCACCAGCAGCGCCACCCGCCCTTCGTGGGCGAAGCGCCAGACTTCGCCGAGGGTCGAGGCGGCGCGTTGAGCGCCGATGGCCGCTTCGAGTTCGCCGAACACCCGTTCGCGCTGGGCGGCCAGGCTCTGCTTGACCAGCGGCCAGACCAGCGCACCAAGTTCGTGGGCCGGGGTTTTGTCGTGATTCCCGGTGAGTGTGGTGATCACGGTATTGGCGCTCCCGGCAACTTCGCGATAGAACGACAGGTAGCGATCAACACCAACCAGCGCCAACGGCAGCGGATCGACGGCATTCAGTTCACTGAAGGCGGTATCGATACTGCGGAAGAACTGCCGATGATATTCATCGCGATAGGCCGAGCTATTGACGGCCGGGTCGTTTGGCAGGGCGCGTTCACCACCCGGGCCGCTATGGCTGGCCGGAAAGAAGCTACTGTTGACCTCTTGCAGGTTTTCGCGCACCCCTTCGTAGAGCCGGGTCGGCTGCTCGCTGAGTGCCAGCACCCAGTAACGTGGGGTGCGGTTCATGGCAAACACCAGATCACGGGTGAAGAAGGTCTCGTCGATCACAACCCGCTCGTTGAGCGTGAAGGGCAGCACGAAGGCCTGGGCAGCCTCGCTGCTCACAAAGAGCGCTAACCCGTCGAGGGTTGTGCGATAGTCGATCTCTTTCGTCAGGGCATCGAGCCGCGTCAGGATCGGCTCGGCCTCGCGCCGCGAAAACTCTTTCATAAGCCGGTTGCCGGCTTCGGTCACCAGGTTCTTGACCCGGATCGGATCCTGGCGGTTATCGGGCGAGGTTCGGTGGGTGGGAAGGGTGATGGTGAGTGAGGGATAGCTGCGCATCGCCTGAAGCAGGCGCACATCGTTCCGATTCATCAGTTCTCCTTTCATATGCGCTATGCCTTTTAGTATACCCGCTTTTCGTTGGAGGTGCGGCAGTAGCTTTCGGGGGTAGGTTTTTTGCGAAATGGCGTCCCAACGCCGTTTCCCTCATCCCCCTGCCCCCTTCTCCCACTGTGGGGAGAAGGGGGAATGCCGCATCTGGGTGCGGAAGAAAGCCCCTCTCCCCGGAGTAGGACAGGGGTTGGGGTGAGGGGGAAAGAGAAAAACCTACCCCAAAAAGTGCGGCAGTAGTGGATGCGGCACACTGGTTGCGCACCCGAACGCTCGGGCATCGGGCTCGGCGGCAGATGTTGTGAACAGTTATCGCCTCGCAACACAGGTGGGTGGTTTCTTACCATTCAGCGCGGGTTGCCTCTGCTACCATAGCCGTGTTAGCCAAATTCCGTGATGCTATTCACAAAGAAAGACACGACTGTGAACAACAAGCAATTGAACAGCGTTTCGCGCCGCGGCTTCTTGCGCGGTGCCTCACTCGGCGTCGGTATTCCGGTTGTTAGTGGGTTGCTTGCCGCCTGTGCGCAGCAGGCCCCGGCAGCACCGGCTGCCGCGCAGCACGAAGAGCCGGATCACACCAGCGACGGTACGATGTCGTACCAGGAGATGGATGCCAAGCACGAAGCGGGTATCAAGGCGTTTGTTGAAGGGGTTCAGACCCAGGGGCGGGCTAATCAGCCGATGGAGCCGCGCCTCGATGGTGATGTGAAGGTGTTTGACCTCGAATGCGCCAAGACGCAGTGGGAAGTGACGCCCGGCCGTTTTGTTGAGGCGTGGACATACAACGGCACCATGCCCGGCCCTGAGATTCGCGTCACCGAAGGCGACATCATGCGGATGGTGGTAACCAACAAACTCGATGAGAGTACGGCCGTGCATCCACATGGCGTGATGGTGCCCAACAACATGGATGGCGTGCCGTTTATTACGCAGCCGCCGATCCGGCCGGGCGAGACATTCACCTATGAGTTCGTGGCCAAGAATCCCGGCTCGCATATGTACCATTCGCACTACAACTCGACCAAGCAGGTCGGCAAGGGGTTGCTCGGCGCACTGATCATCGAGCCAAAGAACAGGGCGCAAGATCCGGAATACGACCTCGACTACACCATGATCATCAATGACCAGAACGGCGGTTTTACCCTGAACGGCAAAGGGTTCCCGGCGACCGAGCCGATCGTCGCCAAGCTTGGCCAGAAGCTGCGCGTGCGTTATATGAACGAGGGGTTGCTCATCCACCCCATGCACTTGCATGGCCTGCCGCAGCTGGTATTTGCCCGCGACGGCTGGAATCTACCGCAGCCGTATCTATGCGACACGGTGAATGTGGTGCCGGGCGAACGCTGGGATGTGATTGTTGATTGCAGTGAACCGGGGGTGTGGGCCTTCCACTGCCATGTGCTCTCGCATGCCGAAAATGAACATGGGATGTTCGGTATGGTGACGGCGCTCATTATCTCGTAGCGACGCTTCTCGAAAGCCCTCTGCGTGCTGGTGTGGCTGGTCGGCTGTGCCGACCAGCCACACTGGCATTGATCTGCTAGAACAGATCGCAGTCGATACCGGTCGCTGTGGTATTGAAGGTGCCAATCGTATTGATCTTGTGCAGATCGGGTCCCGGTGGCCACAACCCATCATAGGGCGGCAGATCGCCCTGGTGTGGGTAACTCCATGTCCAGAGCAGGCCGATATTGAAGGGGGCTGTTGCACCCTGGCCGCCACCAGTCAACGCGAAGTGATCGCTCATCTGCACATAGACGCGCCCTTCGCCGGCGGGAATCTTGGCGTCGGTGTGATTGCGGTAGTTCCAGCGATAGCTGTTACCGAGCGTATCGGTCGCCCAACCATTGGCGATTTCGCTGACCCCCACACTGATATCGCCATTGGCGTGGTGCTGGATCGACACATTGACCGTCAGCTGGCCGGTACCAGTGGTAGTTGCAACAAGCCGACCACAACGATCGGGCGATACCTCCCAATCGACCGGGATGACCTCGCGGAAATGTTCGGTGGTGGTGCGTGCCGCAACACCGGATGGTGTGAATGCAGCACCGATCAGCAGCAGGAATGCCAGCAGCAGCCCCATAAGGCGTGACAAACGAGCCATGCCAACCTCCTTGTTGTATGGTGGTACTTCTTCCGATAGGCGACGATCGATCGTGTACCGGCATTGTATGCTGCGGCGATCGATTCCGGTATCATAGAAGCGATACAAGAACTGATACAGTTTTGCGTGATGATCGGTGGGCTGAGGCTGTGGTGCCCGCCATTATAGCGAGGTGCAGCAATCTTGCGCCATGCGCATCCTGGGAGCGCGGGCATCCCGCCCGCATGTGCGCAAGATGCGCGCTCCCAATGATCAATCGTTTTGCACCTTGCTATAGCGGCGATACTGCAGGCGATCCGGTTCGCCGTAATCGCAGCCGAACGAGAGGCTCAGTTCGTTTTTTGGGCAGACATCAATACAGGCCTGGCATAAGATACACTCGCGGGCCGTAATGCGCCTGCCACTGGTCACATATTCACTAATGCGGATATCCATCGGGCAGACCTTTTCGCAGACCAGTTGTTCGCAGCATTCGCCGGTGGTGCCGCGTATTTTGAGTAGTGCGGCTGGTGCACCGATCCGCAGCGGCACACTGACCGGGCAGGCATATTTACAGAAGGCGCGGTTGTCTTTCAGCACGAAAGCCAGGGTGATGCCAAGCACGGCATACAGCAGATTGCCGCCGAGAAACCAGCTAAGCGCCGTCGTTCCCAGATCGCCCGGCCGGTAGTGCAGGCCGAACCAGAGCGCCGCAACCAGGTTGAGGCTGAGGGCGGCGTGCAGGTAGCGCAGATAGCCCCAACCGCCG
>CALLZL010000241.1 GCA_937859575.1 uncultured Chloroflexota bacterium | reverse complement strand
CCGCCCACCCCCCGGGTTACACAAAATGCCCCCCCGCCACCCCCCCCCCCCCCCCCCCCGCCAGCACCGCCAGCGTCTGCGCCCAGGCCGGCAGGCCGCTGATCCACGTCGTTGTCGTGTGATGGTCATCGGTGGTGCTATGCGACGTTATGGCAAGTAACGGAAACAGTGCCAGCATCGGAATCACGGCGATATCCTGAAACAGCAGCACCGCAAAACTGCCCTGCCCACCGGCGGTTCGCAGCAGGCCCTTCTCCTGGAGCGATTGCAATACGATCGCGGTTGACGAACACGACAGTGTCAGCCCGATTGCGACAGCCTGCTGCCAGGGGAGCCCGGCGAGCATGGCGAGTATGGCAAACAGTGCCGATGTACCAAGCACCTGCAACCCACCCAGGCCGAGGATCGGGCCACGCAGCCGCCAGAGCAGGCTGGGTTCAAGCTCAAGGCCGACGACAAAGAGCATCATGACAACGCCAAACTCGGCAAAATGCATCACATCTTCGCCTTCGGCGCCAAGCAGGCCAAGGCCAAACGGGCCGATGACGATACCCGCAAGCAGGTAGCCCAGCACCGAACCAAGCCCCAGACGCTTGGCGATCGGTACCGCAATCACCGCCGCCGCCAGATAGACGAAAGCCTGTGAAAGAAAGTCATTGCTCATGTCGGCACCTCGCGCTGTAAGGCACGCTCAAGGATCACATTCAGTGTCGGCGCCTCGGTCGCTGCCGCGAGATCAAGTTGCTCGGCCTGCAACAGGAATAACAACTGCCGATAATGAGCTGCTGCTTGTTCGATATCAGGTGTATCAAGCCGATGTGTTCCGAAGACGACATACGGTGGGAGAAAGGTCATATGACACAGCCGCGCCGTATGCTCAAGCGGCAGCAATAATTCACGCACGGTGGCTCGATTGTACCCTTCGTGACGGTAGGTCATCGTGCTGCCACCAGCGCTGATCAGGTTAAGCCAGTATTTGCCCTGTAGCGCATGCCCCTGCGAGCCGTAGGCCCAGCCATGCTCAAGTACCAGATCGATCCACTGTTTCATGATCGGCGGTGTGCTGTACCAGTAGAAGGGGTGCTGCAGAATGAGGATATCGTGATTACGGAGCAGTTCCTGTTCGTGCTGCACGTCAATTGCAAATTGGGGGTAGGCTTCGTACAGATCGTGGAAGGTGATGTCGGCCAGATCCGGCACCTCGCGGATCAGCCGACGCTGCACCCGCGATTTTTCAAGGGCCGGGTGAGCAAAGAGAATCAGAAGTCGCGCCATGCAGTACTCCACACATGAGGCCGCAGGATCCACCCGAGATACGATGTATTGTACCGAGTTGATCGTACCGAATCAATCGGATGCATCGGCCCGCTCTATTGGCTAAGGCTACCATCATCGGCACCAGAACACACCGATTCCGCACTATTCTTCGCGCTCCAATAGCGCACTTAGTGTCTGTAATCGTGAGCTATCGATAATCACGACACAGCCACGCCGAAGTTGAATCAACCCTTGGGCACGGAATTCGTTGAGGATCTTGGTCGCCGTCTCACGATAGGTGCCGATCATTTCGGCTAACGCCTCGTGCGTAAAGTGGACTTCTGGGAAGCTACCGGTCGGTCGGAACCGCCGTGATCGAGGTGGTCGTGCCATCTGGAGGAGCAGACTCGCCATGCGTTGCGGTAGATTCTTGAAGGCGAAATCCGACAATCGCTGCTCGGCACTGATCAGCCGTTGGCCGAGGATCTCTGCGATACGGGTAGCGATGCGTGGATCACTCAACAACATGCGTTTCACATCCTCTCGGCTCATCAGGCACAACAGGCACGGGCTGAGCGCCTCGGCATAGCTCTGATGCAATCGCTGGCCAAGTAATGCCATCTCGCCGAAGATCGTCCCCGGCTCAAGAATCGCCGTAGTGAGCGCCTTCCCATCCAGCGAGAGGTGGTAAAGCCGCACCTGGCCCTCCTTGAGAATGAAGAGCACTTCGGCGGCCTGTTCGGGCGAAAAGAAGACCGTACCAGTTGGCACTCGCTGCATCGGTGTTCGTTCCCCCAACAGTTCGACCTCGCGCTGATCCAGATCTCGAAAGATGTCGATATCGCGCAGGTAATGCACCTTATCGGCGGGCATCCTGGACGGTAACTCATTCATATGGAATCCTTCGCTCCTTCAGGAAGCCCTGCAATAGCTGCCTGTACAACGCTGCCGATTGCCTGCAACCACCCCTCGGTGGTCGGGTATGTGTAGCCGATGCAGATCAGGTACGGATTGCCCTGTGCCCGGCCATAGCGATCCAGCATGGGTCGCCCGGCTGCGTCAAAAGCAAGGGCATGGGCCACCGGCTCAAGCGCCGGGCGATAACCGGTCGCATAGATGATAGCGTCGCATAGCATACTACGGCCATCACAAAAATACACCCTACCCTGATCGAGCCGGGTCGGTGCCGGATACACACATACCAGGCCTGCTGCGACGGCTTCTGGCAATTCGTACCCAACAACCGGGAAGTGATCGAGGGGGGATCCAGCGGGGAGCGGCAAGCCCAGCCGGTGGAAGTTGCGCCGCCGCAATAATCTGCCGGCCAGTGAGCGCGGCAGTCTCTGCAACAACCAGGCCGCCAGCCGTACGGCAACCGCCGAATATGGCCTGGGCACAAAGGCAACACCGCGCCGCAGTGCGATGGCCGTCTCGACACCATGTTCGGCAAGATCGACGGCTATCTCGCTGCCGGAATTCCCGGCACCAACTATCAGAACACGTCGACCACGAAAGAGATCCGGGTTACGGTATTCACAGCTGTGCAGGATGTGCCCACCGAAGATCGGCTCGCCGCTAAGAATAGGTCGCACCGGTGCACTCCAGATACCGGTCGCCATGACCAGCACCGTTGCTTCGTATATGCCTTTGGTGGTCTTCAGGGACCAGCGCCCGCCATCAAAATCGGCCTGAAGCAGGTCCACCCCTTCGGCAATGCGCAATGCATGATGATGCGCATACTGCTGCAGGTATGCCAGAAATTGTGCCCGGCTCGGGAATCGGGGATACTCGGCCGGCATCGGGTAGCCCGGTAGCGCCGACCCCTGCTTGAGCGTATGCAGCCGCAGCCGATCATAATGATGGTGCCATGCCTCGCCTACACGGCCGCGCTCGAACACCTGGTATTCGCGGCCGCACTGTTCCAGTGCATGCGCCATTGCGAGCCCCGCCGGGCCGGCGCCGATCACCACGATCACGAGTGCATGCTCCCGGGTGGATCATCCGGGAGAGCCATGGACTGCAGTTTGTCGAGGACCATCTTGCGCATCAGGTACTCGCTCACCTGCGGAGCAAGACGCCCAAGCGCGGCCATCAACCGATTGGATCCCCCTGGAATGAGGATCGCCGCCCGGCGCTCGATCGCCATAGCCACCAGTTCTGCCAGCTGATCGGGTGGCATCCGCCGCGATTCATAGCGGTTGTCGGGGCTATAGCGCCGGGCATGGGCCGTGCGTGTCGGGCCAGGGAATACCGTCAGGACATTGAAGCCCTGCCGCCGCAAGCCGACGCGCAGGCTGCGGGCATAGGCAGCCAGGCCAGCTTTACTCGCGGCATAGACGGCGGCTCCGGGGTAGCCGGTGAACACCGACAGTGACGCGAGGTAGACGATGGTTGCACCTGGTGCGAGCATCCCCATACGTAGCACGCCGGCGGTGAGCTGAAGCGGTGCACCAAGGTTCACATCAAGCACTGCATGCTGGTGCGCCAGAGTGCTTGTGGCAAACGCGCCAACCGCACTGATCCCGGCACTATGCACAAAGATATCGACCAGTGGCTGGGTTGCAAGGCGGCGTAATACCTCGGCGATCCCATGGGCCTGTGAGAGATCGGCACTGATTGCGTTGGCGGTCGTGCCGCGGGCACGCAGGCCGTGGCACACCTCTGCCGCCCGCCGGCTATCACGGTCGATGATCGTGAGCATATATCCGGCAGTCGCATACCGTTCGGCAATCGCTCGCCCGATTCCATCGGCACCACCGGTAATGACACAGTGGCGTGTGCCGCGGGCTGGTACACTCGGCACCGGCTGCCACCCGGCACGCACACCTGCAACCCAATCAACCACACCGCCAAAGTGGCGGGCCGCTTGGCGCCCCCCCCCCCCCCCGGTTGCCCGTACCTCGCTCCGGACCGCCGCCCCCAAAGATCACATATTCTCCGACGCCCCTCCTTCGGCGGGCCCG
>CALLZL010000240.1 GCA_937859575.1 uncultured Chloroflexota bacterium | reverse complement strand
CCGGAAATTTTGTTGGTAATTTCGGCGGGTGTGCAGGGGCGGGGTATTGATGGGGAGAGCATTGCACGTGGTGTTGCTGCGCTCACGGCAACCGCCGGTGCCGATAGCGGTACCGCACCGGCGCTGCAAGGCGCCGGCCATGCGGCCCAGGCGATCATGACCACCGATACCCGGCCGAAGATCGCATCGCGTACCCTGACATTGGCCGGCACACAGGTGACAATCGCCGGGATGTGCAAGGGTGCCGGCATGATCCACCCGACCATGGCGACCATGCTGGCATTGGTGACGACCGATGCCGCGCTGGATCCAGTCTTGCTCGAACGGGCCTTGCGCATTGCTGCGAACCGCAGTTTTAACCGCATCAGCGTCGATGGCGATACCAGCACCAACGACACCCTGCTGCTGCTGGCCTCGGGTGTATCGGGGGCGACGGTCGGCGAAGCCGAGTTGCCGCACTTCATCGAAACCCTGAGCGAGGTGTGTATCGATCTAGCGAAGCAGGTTGCCCGCGACGGCGAAGGTGCCACGCGCCTGATCGAGATTCGTATTACGGGGGCCGCCGATGATCAACAGGCACATCAGGTCGCCAATGCCATCGCCCGTTCACCACTCTTCAAAACCGCTGTTCACGGTGGTGATCCAAACTGGGGGCGGGTGTTATGTGCCGCCGGCTATAGTGGTGCCGCGATCGAACCCGATACCCTCACGCTGAGCTTTGGCCCGACCGACAATGAGATCCGGCTGGTGGAAGGCGGCCTGCCGCTTGAGGCCGACCTTGCGGCAGCCTCAAACCTGCTACGCCGCGATCCGGTGTATGTGAATCTCGATCTTGGCCTGGGCAATGCAGCAACTACGGTATGGACATGCGACTTTTCGAAGGAGTATGTTGAGATTAACGCACACTACACTACCTGAACCACTACTGGCAGCGGGATGCAGCAAGCATATCACTGCATCCCACTGCGGTAGCGCGCAGATATTTTCGGGTTGGGTTGCGGCTTTGCGGCACACCAGCCTGTGGCGAAAGGAAGAACTATGTGGGGTGGCCGCTTCACAGAAGGCATGAATGAGCGCATGGCGCTCTTCAATAATTCATTCCCCTTCGACCGGCGCATGTGGGCCGAGGATATTCGCGGCAGTATTGCCTGGGCGCGGCAGTTGGCGCAGGCCAGCGTGATCAGCACGACCGAAGCGGCCGAGCTTGAACATGGCCTCGGCCTGGTACACGCCGAGTTTGCCGAAGGGCGTTTTGCCGCATTGGCAAGCGACGAAGATATCCATACTGCCGTGGAGCGCCGGCTTGGCGAACTGGTTGGAACCGTCGCCGGGAAACTCCATACCGGTCGCAGCCGGAACGACCAGGTTGCCACGGATGTACGGCTCTGGACATTGGGAGCGATTGAGCGTGCCGACGCCGGGCTGCGTGCCCTGCAGGGCGCGTTGCTCGCGCAGGCCGTCGCGGCCGGTGATGCACTGATACCGGGCTATACCCACATGCAGCGTGCCCAGCCGGTGCTGCTGGCTCACTGGTTGCTCTCGTACTTCTGGCCGCTCCAGCGCGACCGCGAACGGCTGGCGGATTGTGCCCGCCGCTGCGCAACCCTGCCACTTGGTGCTGGTGCAATCGCCGGTACACCACTACGGATCGACCGCATGGCACTGGCCGCCGACCTGGGCATGCCTGCGGTCACACCAAACAGCATCGATGCCATCAGCGACCGCGACTTTGTGGCCGAGTTCCTCTTTACCGTCGCGCTGACCGGTGTCCATATCAGCCGGCTCGCCGAAGATATGGTGATCTACAGCACCACCGAATTCGGCTTCGTCAGCCTGGCCGATGCGTATTCAACCGGATCGAGCCTCATGCCGCAGAAGAAGAATCCGGATTCGTTCGAACTGCTGCGCGGCAAATCGGGCCGGCTGATCGGCGGCCTTGTGACACTTCTGACAGTAATGAAGGGCTTGCCTTCGGCCTACGACAAAGATCTGCAGGAAGACAAGGAGCCGCTCTTCGACGCTGCCGACACACTCGAACTGGCGCTCGATGTGGCGGCTGGTGCCGTTGCCACTGCGACATTCAACCACGAACGGATGCGGGCGGCGCTTGATGCCGCCATGCTCGCCACCGACGTCGCTGATTACCTTGTCGAGCGTGGCGTGCCGTTTCGCGAGGCGCACCGGGCCGTCGGTGCGCTGGTGCGCGCCGCTGAAGCGCGCGGCAGCAGTATTGCGACCCTTCCGGCCGCAGTGTACCGCGAGATCCATCCGGCTTTTGGCGACGACATTGCCGATGTGTACGATCTCGACCGGTCGGCCGCGGCCCGGCATGTGATCGGTGCCACGGCACCAGTGGCGGTTCGCGCACAGATCGCCGCAGCACATGCCGCATTGGAGGCATAAGCGATGTCGGATCGCCTGATGCGCTGGGCGCAACGGCTCCAGGCCATGGCGCAAACCGGCCTGGAGTTCAGCAACGACCAATACGATATTGCGCGCTATCACGAGTTGCGTACAATTGCTGCCGAAATGGCTGCCGGCACGCTGGCCGATGATCCGGCCTACTTCGATCGGCAGTATGCCCGCGAGGCCGGTTATGCCACACCGAAGATCGATGTGCGTGGTGCCGCCTTCCGCGACGACGGCATCCTGCTGGTGCGTGAACGCTCCGATGGCCTCTGGACACTACCCGGCGGCTGGGCGGATGTGGGCGATACACCGGCGGCGGCAGTTGAACGTGAGATCTTTGAAGAATCGGGCTATACTGCACGAGCCATCCGTGTGGCAGCCGTGTATGATCGGGATCGGCAGGGGCATGCACCGATCCCGTATGCTGTCTATAAGATCTTCTTTATCTGCGAGTTGACCGGTGGTGCGGCAGCGACCGATCACGAGACCGATGATGTCGGTTTTTTCGGCGAACATGCCCTGCCGCCGCTTTCGCTCAGCCGCACGCTGCCGGCACAGATCGGGCGTATGTTCGGCCACTACCGCAACCCACACTGGGCGACCGATTTTGATTGAGGCAAGCATTGATGAAGATACGTATCAATGAAGTCCTGACAGCCGAGTTGATCGCTGCCAATCGCGAGCATATTCTTGATTTTCTGGCACTTGAAGGAATCGCCGCCGATGCCGACGATCTCGGTGCAACGCTCCTGAGTGATCGGCAGATCAAAGAGTTGCTCGAAGAGCTGGCAGCAGACGCCTGACACTCCGTAAGCAATCATACACCGCATGCGATCCAAAATATGATAATCGACGTACAATACTGCGTAGCAGCGCTGGTACGGCAACAGTTCGGAGGCAGGCGTGGATCCAACACAACGGCGGGTAACGTCGCTTCCGGTATACACCGTTGCCGATGGTGATATCTTCGCCATGCTGCCGCCCGATGAACGCGAGCTGATCGAGCAGAAGATACGCTACGCCGAATACCCTGCCGAATACCCCTTCTATTCGCCCGAAGATGCCGGTGATCGTATCTACATACTGCGGCGTGGGCGCGTGCGGCTCTACAAGCTCTCGCCCGAAGGGCGGACACTAACGCTGCTGGTGCTCGAACCACTGGCTGTCTTCGGCGAAATGGCGCTCTCGGAACACTGGCGACACGACAGCTTTGCCGAGTCGATGTCGCCCTGCCTGATCGGTACCGTGCCACGCAATCTGGTGCGCCAGGTGCTCGATCGACCCCCGGCGGTTGCTATGCGTTTCATGGAGGTGATGAGCAGCCGGCTGCATGCCATGGAGCGCAAACTGGCCGATATCGCCTTCAAAAGCGTGCCGCAGCGCCTGGCGACGGTGCTGCTGAGCCTGGCCGATACCAGGGCGGTCGACGAGGCGGGCGATCCGCCGGCGGTGGTGCGCTATACCCATCTGCAACTGGCCGAGATGATCGGTTCGTACCGCGAAACCGTCACCAAGGTGATCGGTGAATTTCGCGAAACGGGCCTGATTCGCATCGAAGAAGACACGATTTATCTGATGAATATCAGCCGACTGCATGACCTCGCGGGTCGGTAGGTATAGCCCAAACGCCGGTGCTGCTGTTGCGCAACCTGCCCCCAACAGCAGCACCGGCGTTGGTTGTTTCTTAATCAAACCGATCCCCCGCCTTAACCCCCCCATTGATAGTGGTTAATGCGTGGCCGGCATACTTTGCATATGCTTTTGATGCGAAGTTGACGAGAAGCCATGCAAGCTATTCTTCCACGCCGCCGCATATCCATGCGCGAGTGGCGTGAGCGGTTGCTCTTTATTCTGCTGGTTGGGCCGAATCTGCTACTGCTACTGGCCTTCACATTCTGGCCGATGCTCTACAACGCCTACCTGAGCCTGATCAGCTGGAACTTCCTCAGCCCGGTGCGCAGTTTTGTCGGCCTGGCGAACTACGGCAGTGTCTTGAGCAGCCAGCTGTTTCTGACGGTGCTGCTCAACACGCTGATCTTCACCAGTGTGTCGGTGGCGATCTCGCTGGTGTGCGGCCTGGCCCTGGCGTTGCTGCTCAATCAACCGCTGCGCTGGCGCAATGGTGCCCGTGCCGTGCTCTTCACGCCTACCGTGCTGGCCGGCTCGGCTATTGCGATTGTCTGGATCTATATCTTCGATCCACGTTTCGGGTTGCTCCAGGAGCTGTTGGGCTGGTTCGGCATCGCGTCGCCACGCTGGCTCTCGGATCCAGCCTGGGCCATGGCGGCCGTGATCATCGTGTATGCCTGGAAGAACCTGGGGTATGCGGTGGTGATCTACCTGGCCGGGCTTCAGGCGATCGACCGCACACTCTATGAAGCGGCCGAGATCGATGGTGCCGATGGGTTGGCACGCTTTCGCCATGTGACACTGCCCGGTCTTTCGCCAATCATCTTCTTTCTGCTGGTGACGAGTATACTGGCCTGCTTTCAAGCCTTCGACATTATTCAGGTCATGACGCAGGGCGGGCCGATCAATGCCACCAACACCCTGGTGTATTACCTCTACGAGCGCGGCTTTGTGCGCATGCAGGCTGGTGCGGCAGGGGTCGTAGCAATGGTGATGTTCGGGCTGATGCTGCTGCTGACGCTGCTGCAGCTGCGCTTCCTTGAGCGGCGGGTGCACTATGCATGATATGGAACTAGAGCGTCATCTGCCGGTGGTGGCGGCACCGCATACCGCAAGCAACCGGCCAACGGCGCTGCCGCTGCGGGTGTCTGGCTATGCCGCGATGCTGCTGGCAGCCGTGATCATCGGGCTGCCGCTCTACTGGATGGTGATCGCGTCATTCAAAGTGAGC
>CALLZL010000239.1 GCA_937859575.1 uncultured Chloroflexota bacterium | reverse complement strand
GTTGCAGCGTTCGCTCCGCGATGTGCTCAGCGGGGGGCACCCGATCGATATGGCGCTGAGCGCACGGCTTGAACAGTTGCATGCAGCCGGAACGATCGATACTGCCGAACTGGTACGCCTGCGCGGCCTGCTGCTCGAACAGCCGTATGCACCATACCCCGATCTGCCGACCCGGCGTGATATTGCGCGGTTGAAGGCCGAAGTTGATCGCCTGACCGAACTGGTCGAAATACTGTTACGGCAACGTGAGTAGCCCGACGGCCAACGGGTTGACGCCTACTCCATGCGGCGCTGACGCCGTTCGGGGCGCCGGTCGCCAAGCGCCGAGAGCCGCTTGCCGAGCTGTTCGAGGCTCACCAGATTATGAACCGGCAGGAAGTCATCGACATGCGGCAGGGCGGCCTGCATACCGCGGGTAAGCGGCTGGTAGCTGGCGCTACCGAGCAGCGGATTGAGCCAGATCAACCGGTGACACGAGCGTTGCAGGCGCGACATCTCGCGGCTCAGAATCTCGGGTTCACCACGATCCCAGCCATCGCTGATCAGCAGCACCACCGGCCCACCGCCAAGCACCCGCCGCCCCCAGACATAGTTAAACTGGTTGATCGCATCACCGATTCGTGTTCCCCCCGACCAATCGACGACCTGTTTGCTCACCAGGGCGATCGCATCATCGATGTCGCGGTGACGCAGCAGGCGAGTGATCCGCGTCAGGCGTGTGCCGAAGACAAACGACTCCACATTACGCAGGCCGCTCGACACGGTATGGACGAACTGTAGCAGAATGCGGCTGTAGCGTTCCATCGAACCACTGATATCACATAACACCACCAGTGGCCGCTGGCGTTCGCGCGGCTCGCGCCAACTAAGCAGCAGCGGTTCGCCGCCATAGCGAATATTGCGCCGAATCACGCGCCGCATATCAAGATATTCGCCATGCGATGTCGGGCGGCGGCGGCGGGGACGGCGCGGCTCGATCCGCCATTCAAGCTGACGCAAAAGATCCTTACAGGCCTGAACTTCGCTCCAGCTGAAGTTGCCGAAATCTTTGTGCCGCAATGCCTCCGCCGCACTAAAGGTCAACGTCAGGCCGGTCTTCTCTTCTTCCTCTTCTTTGTCGGGCTGCTCGGCATCATTGGCCGGGCGCGGGCGTGGCGGCAGCCGTAGCGTTCTGGTCTGCGCCCGCAGCATCGGAATCGCCAGCACCGCCGGGTCGAAATCCGAGCCGACACGCCAGTAGTAGCTGAAGGCCGCATCAAACAGCGGCAGATCCTCGTGGCGACAGATGAGGGTGGCGCGGGCAGCAGCACGAAAGTCATCCTGGGCGGTGATCGGGGCATGCTCAAGTGCCCGTACCAGATCAAGTGCCTGGCCGCTGCTCACCTTTACCCCGGTTGAGCGCAACAGATGCACAAACGCCAGCACATGGGTCAGCAAGTGACCGCCACTGGTAAGCGGTGGTTGCATGGGGGTCTGCGGCGACAGCATGGTTAGATCCCGACCTTTTCGAGCAGTGAACGCACACCCGACCCACGCACCTGCTGGATATCGTCCTGGTATTTCAGGATGGCGCCCAGGGTATCTTCGACATGCTCAACCGTCAGGGCACGCGCATCGAGCGCCACCAGCGCACTCGTCCAATCGAGTGTCTCGGCGACCCCCGGCAGCTTGAAGAGATCGAGCCGGCGTAGTTCCTGCACAAAGGTCACAACCTGGCGCGAGAGTGTTTCGCCGGCCTCGGGGAGGCGGGCATTGACGATCTGCTGTTCTTTGGCGAGCGATGGGTAATCGATCCAGTAGAAGAGGCAGCGCCGCTTGAGGGCATCGTGGATTTCGCGGGTGCGGTTACTGGTGATAATCACGGTTGGCGGTGTCGCGGCCCGGATGGTGCCGATCTCGGGGATACTGATCTGCCAGTCGGAGAGCAGTTCGAGCAGGAAGGCTTCGAACTCTTCGTCGGCGCGGTCGATCTCGTCGATCAGCAGGATCGGCGGCCGATCAAAACTCTCTTCGATCGCCTGCAGCAGTGGCCGCTTGATCAGAAATTCGGGGCTGAAGATCTGTTGCAACGCAGCATGTGAATCGCCACCAGTAGCCTCCATCATGCGGATCTGCAGGATCTGGCGGGTATAGTTCCACTCATAGATCGTTGTATTAACATCAAGCCCTTCGTAACACTGCAGGCGGATCAAATGCCGCTGCTGCATTTCGGCCAATGTCTTGGCAATTTCGGTCTTCCCGACCCCTGCCTCGCCTTCGAGCAGCAACGGCTTCTGCAGCTTGAGTGCCAGAAAGATCGACGTGACCAGCGAGCGGTCGGCAACATAGTTGTGGGCACGCAGCGCCTGCTGCAGCTCATCAATTGAAGCGTAGTCCATTGCGTTTGTTTGCTTTCACCTACAAATATACCGGCTGGGGGTATTATACCCGATAGATCTTTTTTTCACTAGGGTTTCCTAACCTGCGGGTGTTGTTTGGTAGCCATCATGGTTCGTGTTGGCAGTGCACAATGCCCAGGCAGGCAGCAGTGGCACTTCGAAGCGGCATGCTATAATAATGCAAGAAGTACAGCAGATCGTGGTGAACCGTATGCGGCCATCTCAAGATGAACGAATCCTGGCGGCGCTGGCGCATGCCGGCATCCTTATCAACAGCTTCAACCTGATCGGAATGATTGCCGCCGCTGTGATCTGGACAACCCAGCGCGAGAAATCGGCATTTGTGCGCGGGCATGCCATCCAATCCGTCATCTATCAGCTTGTCGTCTTGCTGCTGATCATCCTGTTACTGGTGCTCTGGAGCGGCTGCCTGTTTCTCTCGCTGCTGCCGGCCATCCTGCGCCCCGATCTCTACCGAGATGGCAGCCCTCCCAATCTGTTCTGGCTGGCGTTGCTGTTTGCCATCGTTCCGATCGGATTCATGCTGATCAGCACATGTTATGCGATCTATGGCGCAGTAGCTGCCTATCGCGGCAATGAGTTTCGCTATATTCTGGCCGGCCGGATTGCCGGTTCGCCAACGCCAGCGCCGGCAATGGCAGTGGCAGCTATCACCGCAGCGGCGGAAACGCACGAAGCACCGGTTGCCGGCACAGATCCCGCCCCAGCGGCCAGCGCAGCGCCACCGGCGGCTGCTGCGGCCGAAGGCAACCTACCCACCGCAGACGTGCAGAGTGCGGCGAATGATCCAACGCCAGACGCTGCCGAGGTAGCTGCAGACCCGGCCCCCACCGAAGCCAAGCCTGCCTCACGGCGGCGGGCCCGGCGGCAAGCCGACCCTGATTCGGACGAGTAGGAGGGCGCTGATGACCATGGAACTCTTCAAACTGGTCAATCGGGCAATTGATGAGCTCGACATCAGCGCAGCAACAGCAACCGTCGAACGCATCCGCGCCGCTGCGCCCGCAAGCCAGCGCGACGAACTTATCGAGCGGTTGATCCGCGAGAAGATGGCGCGGACTGCCGGCGTTGGTGCATTGACATCCGGTGCAGGTATGATTCCTGGTATCGGTACGCTTGCCGCACTCACGATCGGAGCTGCCGCTGACATCGGTGCGACATTCAAGCTCCAGGCCGAGCTGGTGCTTGAAATTGCCGTCGCCTATCAGCGCGACCTGAGCCCTGAAGAACGGCGTAATCTGGTGCTGCTGGTGACGGGTATCACGGCCGGAACCAGCCAGCTTGCCGGGCGGATCGGCCAGAAGGCGGCCTTGACGATCGGCGAGCGCTATGCGACCCGCTCGATTGCCAAGGCGGTACCGTTCTTGGGAGTTGCTGCATCAGCCAGCCTGAATGCACTGACAACGTATGTGATCGGCAAACGAGCCGAGGCCTACTTCCGCCTCGATCCACAGCTGATCGGCGACATGGGCGAAGTGATCCGTGTGCTCAGTGGCGTTGATGAGCGTGCCGTACGTGCCTGGCTGGCCGAGCAGGGCCTGCGTACTGCCAACCAGATACGGCTGCATGCTGCCGCGCCGGCCGACCCCGGCCGCGCCAACTCGCAGAAGCTGCTCGACGCCGGCCGCACCAACTCGCAGAAACTGCTCGACGCCGGCCGCACCAACTCGCAGAAACTGCTCGACGCCGGCGGGGAGCGCACCACCACCGCACGCCGCACGGTTGGCGATCTGGTGCAGCGTGCCGGCAATCGGCTGCGCCGGCGCAACCCACCTTCAGATACATAGCAACAGTATCAGCTGCGCTGTTGTACCGCGGGATTCATAATCGAGGCCGGTAGCCGGCCGGCAAGCATTGCCGAGAGTGCGCCGGCGATTTCGGCATGCAGATCAGGGGTACTGGCGGCACACCATGCACCGAAGTGAGGGGTTAGAATAACGCGACGCGGATCGATAGCCAGCAGCGGATGATCGGGGTGGATCGGCTCGGGATCGAAGACATCAAGAGCTGCCGCGCTCACATGCTCATGCTGAAGTGCCTGCACCAGGGCAGCTTCATCAATCACCCCACCGCGACTGGTATTAACAATCATCGCACCCGGCCGCAGCTGTGCCAGGCGCCGCGCATCCAACATGTGGTGCGTCTGGTCGGTCAGCGGAACATGCAACGACACCAGATGCGATTCGCGCAGCAGTGCTTCCAGGCCGGCCAGCGGGATCGCACCCCGCGCCCGGATCTCGTCGTCGGCTACGAATGGGTCATAGGCCAGCACACGGCAGCCGAAGCCTGCCAGGCGCTGTGCCACGCGCCGGCCGATCTTGCCGATTCCCACCAGGCCAATCGTCATGTGTGCCAGCCGCGGCACGCGTGGGTCATCCTTGCGGACATCAAGCCAGGCGCCGGCACGCACTTGCCGATCGAGCCAGGGAATACCGCGTGTCAGTGACAGTATCAGGCCAAGGGTATGGTCGGCGACTTCGGCGACACAATACGTTGGTGCATTAGCCACCACAATGCCATGGGTTGTCGCCGCCGCCAGACCGATATTATCGACACCGACCCCATAGCGGGCAATCAGCCGGCAGCGCGGCAACTCGGCCAGAACCTGCGGGGTAAAACGCATCGTCCATGCAGTCAGGATGATATCGGCATCACGCAGTGCGGCAATAGTGCCATCCCCAAGTACAAACCGGGCACCGGCAGCCTCGGCAGCCGCTCGTTCTTCAGCATACGGTTGCAGCATGTCGAGCGGATCCGCCACCATGACCAGGGTCATACACGCCTCGTTTCTTATTGTCGTTGCGTTATTAACGCCGAACAATCAGCGCATCGACAACCTTTACTCCCTGCCCGGCAGGCAGCACTATC
>CALLZL010000238.1 GCA_937859575.1 uncultured Chloroflexota bacterium | reverse complement strand
CAGCTCGCCAGCCGGCACGATCAATTGCTCCAGCGGCGGGGCGGGGGGATCAACACCCGGGGGGGGGGTGCCGGCGGGCGTTTGCCGGGGGCGGCTCTCGGGGGGGAAGGCTGTCCGGGCATCCGCCATATGCAATGCCGCCGGCAGGCCTTTGCCCGAGACATCGCCGATCATGATGCCCTGCAGGCCATCGCCAAACTTCAGGAAATCATACAGATCACCGCCCAGATCGCGGGCCGGCAGCGACACGGCGCTGATCTCCCAACCGGGCAGGCGCGGTACGGCTTCGAGCAAGAGCCCCTGCTGCAGATCACGGGCCAGTTGCAGATCCTGTTCGAGTTCGGCCTGCCGCCGTAGTTCGGCACTCTGTGGCTCGACTCTACCGGGCGGTGCGGGTGGTATACGGCGCTGATGTGCATGGCTGATCAGGGTTGCCCGGCGTAGACGGCGCCATTGCGTTTGCTTCTGCTGCATAGGTCTCTCTTGATCAGCGACTACTGCCTCAGTGCAGCCTGACATGTTTCACGCAGCCAGGCCACCGACACTCCATCGAGGATTGTCTCGGGTGGGTGTGGTTCGAGTTTACGCAGTGTATTGCGATATTCGCGTACTGCCTGTTCGGCACGACCACACTGTTCGTAGGTCGTTGCGAGATGAAACGAGATCAGCGGGGCATTCGGGTTCAGGTAACGGGCACGTTCGAGCTGCGTGATGGCCGCTTCCCATTCCATGTGGCGGGCGTGCAGAATGCCAAGCAGCAGAGTGGCATGTTCGTCGAGTGGATCGACGGCAAGGGCCTGCCTAGCTTCGGCCATGGCCTGATCGAGCTCACCACGATCGGCATGGGCACGGGCCAAACCAGCATGGTTGACAGGCGGCGACGCTGTGGCCGGCGGTGTGGCGGCCGGCATCCGGCGCTGCCGCCCGGGCGATGCGGCGGCTTTGCGTGTGGCGGAGAGCGGCGCATGCGGCAACGACACCGCTTTGACATAGACATATGCATCGGCGACCGATCGTGATTGGAAGCCATCAAAGACATTCCAGAGTGTTTCGGAAAAGCCAAGAAACAGCAGACCATCAGGAGCCAACGCCTGATGGAAGCGAGCCATGAGTGCGCGACGAGCCGCTTCGTGGAAGTAGATCGTGACATTCTGGCAGAAGATCAGATCGACACCATGCAGATCGGCGGGGATCGGTTCGAGCAAATTCAGCCAACGAAACCGAACCAGCTCACGGATATCATTCGTGATCCGATAGGTATCGCCTTCGCGTATGAAGTACCGTTCGAGCCATTCAGGCGGCACATTGTTCAGTGTGCGACCGCGATAGGTGGCATGGCGTGCCCGTTCGAGTGCCGGTTCGCTGAGATCGGAGCCGATAATCTGCAACGGGCGCTGCGGCCCGAGTGTCGCACGTGCTGTAAGCGCAAGTGAATACGCCTCTTCACCAGTAGCACAGCCGGCGCTCCAGATCCGCAGCGGCACACCGGGCGGGCGCGCCTGATCCAGTTCGGTCAGCAACACATCGCGCAGCGCCCGGAAGTGTGGTGCATTACGAAAGAAGAGCGTTTCGTGATTGACGACCAGCTCGATCAAGCGGCGGAGCTCATCGTGGCCGGCAGGGGTACCGATCAGGTGCAGATAGTGCGGCAGATCCCGGCCGGTGAGGGTCGGCCGGGCCGCCCCCGCCGATCCCAGCATCCGCCGGTTCCCGGTATCGATAACTATCCCGCCATAGGCAGCGATCATATCGCGCAGTGCACTAAATTGCGCTGCCGACAGAATCGCATCGGTTGTCGCTGAACGGCGGCTCATTGCGTTCCCTGCTGATCGAGCATCGTCGTTGCCGCCATACTACCGGTGAGTTCGATCAGGCGCGCACCGATGCGCCCGGCCGGCAACACTTCGACGGCGGCATTGAGATCGATAGCGGCGCGCGGCATGCCGAAGATCGCCGAAGATGCGGAATCCTGGGCGATTGTATGGCCCCCGGCCTGCCGGATCGCCAGCATTCCGGCAGCACCATCGCGGCCCATGCCGGTAAGCAACACGCCGATCGTCCGGGTTTTGAAAACCGCCGCAGCCGCCTGCATGGTGATATCGATCGCCGGTTTCTGGATCAACAGCGGCTCGGTCGTCAGATGCAGTGTCGCATCAGGGCGAATCACCAGATCGGCGCGATCCGGGGCGACGATCACATGATTGGGGCGCACGACCTGGCCGGTAGCGGCCACAACGACCGGGATCCGGCCGACAACATTGAGCCATTCGGCGAGGCCGGCACCAAACCCTTCGGCGATATGCTGGACGACAATCAGAGCAGCTGGGAACGGTGCGGGCAGATCGGCAAGGATCTGCGCAATGACACGTGGGCCGCCGGTGCTGGCACCAATAACAATCACGGGAAAGTCTGGTTGCCGATTCGGCGGCGGCAGCGGCCCCGGCACCGTGGCTATCGCGCCGGCAGGCTGCTCGTTGCCATGACGGCGACCGCGCAAATGGGTGACGACCTTGACACGTGCAAGCACTTTGATACGGCGAATAAGCCGATCGGCGACCTGCTCAAGTGCCTGCGGATCCGTACCGGATGGTTTTTCGATCACTTCGAGCGCACCGGCCCCCAACATCTTGAACGTAATATCGACCTCGTGGCTGTTGAGCGATGCCGTCAGGACCAGGATCGGTGTCGGACAATACGCCATCAGCCGTTCGGTTGTCTCGAGGCCATCCATTACCGGCATACGGACATCCATCGTCACGACATCGGGGCGCAACGACTGAACCACCGTAAGAGCTTCGCGGCCGTCGCGTGCCGTGCCGACGACGCGGATCTGCGGATCGCGTTCGATCATGGCCGTAATCAGGCGCTGACTCAGCGCCGAATCATCGACAACAACCACACGGATGGTCTGACTCATCGGCTAGTGCATCTCAAGAATAAGCTTGACGCGGTTCGGCAGGTTGAGCAGATCCACATCTTTGTTCAGGTAGTCGTCGACACCGGCTTCAAACGCGGCATGTTTATCCTCGCTGGATGTCAGCATAATAATACGCAGTTCATCGAGCGCCGGATCATCACGCAGGCGGCGACAGACCTCGTAGCCGTCGATGCCGGGCATTTGCACATCGAGCACAAGCAGATCGGGCATCTCTTCGGCGATCAAGCGCAACGCTTCTTCGCCGCTATGGGCAAGGCGCACCTGATAGCCATACATCTGCAGGCGCATCTTGACAATATCGGTGACGAGTTTGCTGTCGTCGACGACCAGGATTTTTTCAGCCATCGATTCCTCTCTTTTAAAGAAGTTGACGGATCGTTTCGAGCAGATTCCCCTGATCGAACTGACTCTTGACAATATATGCCTGTGCACCGGCTTCGAGGCCACGGCGGCGGTGAGTATCGGAGGCGAGGCTGGTGATAATGATCACCGGCAGATTGCTGAGGCCAAGCTCGGTACGGATGCGACTGGTGAGTGCGAACCCATCGACCCGTGGCATTTCAACATCGGTTACGATCAGATCGTAGAGATCGGCACGCAGTTTGTCAAGCGCATCGGCTCCATCGACAGCTGTCGTGACATCATAGCCGCTGGTTGTCAGCATACTGCGGATCAATTCGCGGGTGGCGAATGAGTCATCGACGACCAGCAAGCGCCGCGAACGCTGCGCTGTAACCGGCTCGGCGGCGATCGTCGGTGCAGCGCTCCGGCTCTGTTCGGCGAGTGTCACCGGATTGAGGAGCAGCGCAATACGACCATCGCCAAGTTGGAGCGCCCCACTATAGCGGCGCTGATCGGCGAGTAGTGGGCCAAGCGATTTGACGACCGCTTCGCGTTCATCGACCAGCTGATCGACCAGCAGGGCGACCGGCCGAACCGGTGTTCCGATCATGACGGCGACCATCCGCTGCGCCGCGAGTGGCCGCGGTGGGGTGATCCTAAGAATTTCACCGAGGTGGAGAAGCGGTGCTACACGCTCGCCAAATGTGACGGTAGCGCGACCCTCGATGGTACGGATCGTATCCGGCATGATCCAGATGATCCCCTGGCAGCCGGAGGCGGGCAGGCCGAAGAGCTGATTGCCGACTTCAATCAGCAGTACACGTGTCGTGACGAGCGTAAGCGGTAAGATGAGTGTGACGGTTGTGCCACTGCCACGCTGCGTATCGAGCAAGACCTGGCCGCCGAGTTCGGTGACATTGGTACGCACCACATCCATGCCGACCCCACGCCCCGAGACATCGGTGATCAGCCGGGCAGTGGTAAAGCCGGGCATGAAGATCAATTCGAGCGCTTCGTGGTCGGTGAGGCGGGCAGCCGCATCATTGGTCAACAGGCCTTTCCGCACGGCAGTCTCACGCAAGGCCTGCGGATCCATGCCGCAGCCGTCGTCGCGGATACTGATCTGGGCATGGGTGCCAACCGAACTGGCGGCAATTGTGATCTGGCCGCTGCGCGGCTTGCCGAGTTGTTCGCGTATATCGGGGGCCTCGATACCATGATCGAGTGCATTGCGCAACAGATGGGTCAGTGTATCGCCAAGTGCTTCGATCACCTTGCGATCGAGTTCGGTCGTTTCACCGGCAAGAGTCAGCTGGACATCACGCCCAAGATCGCGGGCGAGTTCGCGCACCGCTCGCGGCAGATTAGCGAAGAGGGTTGAGATCGGCAGCAGGCGGGCCGCCATCACCTCTTGTTCGAGATCGGTGATCAGTTGTGCGCTATCGGCGGCCTGCCGACCAAAGACATCGAGCTGTGCATCCACGATAGAGCCGATACGTTCACCGGTATTGAGGGCCGCATTGATCTGGCGTTCGACCGCGCTCTGCTGATGGGGGCCGAGTCGTAGCGACTGGAGTTCGAGGTTCAGTGCCAGTAGTGAGCGTTCCTGTTGGGCAACCAGGCGGGTCAATTCCTCGATAGCGGCCAGGTGGGTCTGCTGGGCCTGGCGGCCGATCATCAGTTCGCCAGCAAGATTCAGCAACCGATCAAGGCGATCAATCCGCACTCTGACCGTCTGGCGGGCGGCAGGGCGCACACTGACGGCACTCCGGCCGGGAAGATCGTCGGTCGGGGCAATCGTGACGATCGGTTCAACAGCATCGGGGTTCGCCGGGATGCCCCGACCAAGATCACGGGCGATCTTATCGACATCGATCGTCGCCGGGCGGCCATCGACGGCCGCTGCAAGCAGATCCTGGATCGCATCACAGCCACGCAACAGCTCATCGGTCAGTGGCCGATCCAGCGTGCGCCGACCATCGCGGATG
>CALLZL010000237.1 GCA_937859575.1 uncultured Chloroflexota bacterium | reverse complement strand
TCCTCGAAGCCAAGCATACGAGCCGAGCCCTTGATTGTATGCATCGCACGAAACACGCTATCGATCAACTGCCGGCGCTCTTCGTCGGAGAGATCGGGTGATTCGAGCGCCAGCAAGCCGGCACCCACGACGCGCAGATTCTCGATCGACTCATCGCGAAACTGGCCATGAAACGTGGTGAGATCCATGTTCAGTGCTCGCGGGCAAGGCCATGCAACCGTTCGGCAATCGCCGAGAGGCGCTGGGCTGATTCCGAAACCTGGCGAGCGCCAATGGCGGTACGCCGGGCAACATCGGCGATTTCCCGCATTGTCTCGACAACCTGTTCGCTGGCACTCTGCTGCTGGGCGGTCGCGAGGCTGATCTCGGCACCACTCTGGGCCGTACGTTCAGCAACCATGACGATCGAGTCCATCACCTGGCCGGCACTATGCGCCAGATCGACACCCCGAGCAACCTCTTTGCCGCCCTCTTCGGCCGCAAGTACGGCGGCTGTCGTCGCCTGCTGGATCTCGGCAATCACCCCTTTCACTTCGCGTGCAGCGGCCAGTGCCCGATTGGCCAGGCTTTTGACTTCGGCGGCAACTACGGCGAATCGGCGGCCATGCTCGCCGGCGCCGGCAGCCTCGATAGCGGCATTCAGCGCCAGCAGATGGGTTTCGTCGGAAATATCGTCGATCAGGTCGATAATCTCGCCGATCTGTTGTGAGCGTTCCCCAAGATTCAGCACCCGCGACGAAACATCCTGCATACGGCTGCGAATCCGATCCATCGCCTGGATGCTCTTATCAACCGCATCCTGGCCATCACTCAGATTTTCGAGTGTCTGGCGTGCAGCTTCAGCGACCTGTTCGGCAGCAATTGCGATCTGGCGCGCCGTCGAGCCGAGTTCTTCGATCGTTGTGCTCACCTGCGCAACGGCACTGGCCTGTTCGGTCGCACCACTGGCCTGCTCGTGCGCCGAGGCCAGCAGATCGGCCGACGAACCGGCAAGCTCGCTGCCAAGCTCAACCTGCTGGATGTTCTTTTCCATGAGTTGCTGGTTATACTGAAAGACCTCTTCGGACTGCTGGTGGCTCTGGGCGATGAAGCGTTCGGTGCTAGCCGACCAGAGCAGCGCAAGATAGGCGAGGAGTGCACCGACCGCACCGAAGAAGATCACAAACGTGACGCTGCGGGTTACTTCGCCGAGGCCGCTGTTCAGCGGTGTGATCGCGCCGCTGATCTCGCCGACCGCAAACGCACTATAGATCCCCAGTGCGATCAAGAAGAGCCAGAAACTGTCGGATGCACGACCAAAGAGGCCGGCAGCCAGAATGGGAAAGAGAAATGCAATAAACGCCGGGCCGGTGACACCATCGGTGAGGAAGATCAGCGCGGCGACATAGAGTTGGGAGCCGTACAGGAAGATGCTGGTGGCAATATCATAGTAGCGCATTCGTACCGTTGCGAGGGTAGCACCGGCGATCACCAGCACCATGACGATCACCAGAAGCGCCGAGCCGATCAGAGCAACCGGCAGGATACTGGCGAGTGCGAGCACAATAACCAGCGCGCTTCCGGCAACGGCGACACCGGCGAAGGCGACGGCGAGGTGGACAAGGAGCTGCGCACGTTCGCCGGCGCTGCCCTGCAGGCTCGAGATCATGTCGGTCAAGCGTTCACGGCTGGTACGCTCTCTGGCTGATCGTTCCATAAAAAGATGACTCCTCTTAGACGCCTTCTTCAGGCAGTGCCTCGATACGGCGGCTATGCAGAATGCTACGGGCAATGGCACGAGCATCGAGCACCACCACCGGGGCAGTAGTGTCGATGATGACACCAATCGCCCAGGGTTGCTGCAGATGACGCATGATCAGCGGCGGCAACGGCAGCAGATCGGCGGCCTCGATGAAGGTTTCGACTGTATCGACAAGTAGTGCAATCATGCGGCGGCGCAACGGTACCAGCAGCGCATGGCGACGCATCTGCGCCGAATGGTCGGCCGGATCAAGCAGCACACCAAGCTCGACGGGCAGGGTCGTCTGGCTCTGCAGCAGATCGTCTGTGTGCGCCACAGCACGAATCTCGTGCAGATCGGAATAGCGGCAAGCATAGCGGCGATGGCCGGTTCGCACAAGCAGCAGGGTCTCGGCCGGCATAGCTTATGTCCATTCGTGCAGGGCGGCAATAACCGCATCAAGGTCGAGCAGGATCACCAGATCTGCCTGCAGACGGGCAACCGATCGAATGAAGCGCGCGCGGGCCGGATCGAGTGCTGCCGGCGGCGGCTCGGGCCGATCGGGCGGCAAGGTGGCCAGATCGAGCACTCGATCAACCAGCAGGGCCAGCTCGGTGTCGGCGTTAGCCAGGATCACAAGGCGTGTGGCGCGATCCGGTTCGGCTGCCGCAAAGCCAAGCACCAGCCGGAGATCGACAACCGGCAGGATCGCACCGCGCTGACTCAGAATCCCCGGAAGCGCCTGCGGTGCCCCCGGAACCGGTGTTGCCGCCCGATAACGGATCACTTCGCGCACACTACCGGCATCAAGCGCGTAGAGTTCATCGGCGATCGACACAAGCAGCAGGCTCAGTTCGTTTCCTTCGGTCGTCTCGGTACCGAGCACAAAACACCTCGTGTAGTTCGAATGGCATACGCAGCATACTACGGGTCAGGCGGCAGGGTCAAGATACGGATCCGGCCGGGGGTAAGGAATCAGTACGTATGCGTGCTCGTGACCGGGAGATACGAGAGGCCGGACTGTCCTCCCGCATCACGCGTCCCTCCCTTTCCACAAAGAGATCCTTCGCGCCGGTGGCGCTCAGGATGACCGCCCCCACGGCCGTGTGGTTGCCGCTCACCCTGCCGCGTCGCGGCACCGCAGTGACCGCGCGCGCGAAAGGCATGACACCGGGCTATGCCGCACTGTACAGGCATCTTTCTGGGTGGTCTGGAGGGTGCACACCCTCCAGCGGGGGGCTGGCCCCCGCTGGAGGGTGCAGGGCGCAGCGCCTGCATAGACAGCCGGCTGGTGCTGGTCTGCCCGATGGGGGTGCGGGAGCAGCGCCGCCCGCGAGAATCGTCCCTCCCTATGCGCGAAGCGATCCTTCGCGGCAACGCCGCTCTGGATGACATCCGATGGCCCTGGCGAAGAGGAGCGACCATGCAGCACTGAGGCGCATACGCCCTGTATGTACAGCTGCCGGCTCAGCGCAGATCGCGATAGATCTGTTCGATACCATCGAGCATGGTATGCCGCGAGAAGTGTGCAATGCTCCGGGCACGGGCTGCCCGGCCATACTGCCGGCGGAGTTTCGTATCGGCGAGCACATTATCGATCGCCTGCGCCAGTGCAGCCGGATCGGCAGGCGGCACAACGCGGCCGGTTACATGATCGAGGTTCACAAAACTGGTACCGGTGCCGAGTTCGGTGCTGATACATGCCAATCCGGAGGCAAGTGCTTCGGTCAGGGCGATACCGAATGCTTCGGCACGCAGATGTGCCGGCAGCACAAACAGATCGACACTACGGTACAGTTCCGGCAACGCCGTATCGCTGATATCGCCGAGGAACCGGATGCGCCCGGCAATGCCGGCCGCCTGCGCCTGTGCGGCAAGCCGCTCATGTTCCGGCCCTTCGCCGGCGATCCAGAGCTCGGCAGGGCCGGTGAGTTGCGCCATTGCATCGATCAGCACATGCAACCCTTTATAGTAACGTAGCCGACCGACAAACAGAATACGCGGCGGGCCGGCGTGGCTGCTGCCTGCCGGGTGAAACCGTTCGGTATCGACACCAAGCGGTACGATCCGGCATTTCGCGGCGTGTGGGCGCAGGAACGGTGACGATGCGACATACTGCGGGCTGGTGGCGATAATGCAGCCGGCACGGCGTAGTGTCAGCGCCATGAGTGGCCGATAGGCCCGCAGCAACACACGCTGGCGTACGATATCGCTGTGGTAGGTAAGCACCAGTGGCGGCCGGCCGGCCGCCGCAAGTGCGGCAAGATCGCCCGGCGGATAGGGAAAGTGCAGATGCACCAGATCGGCGCGAATGCGCTGCGCCCAGTGCAGCATCGCCAGGCTGAGCGGCGTTGATGCGGCATGCCATGTGCGGCCGGCGGTGATAACCGTCAAACCCGGCTGCGGCATGCTCAGGTGCGTCCGTCGATCAGGGCTCACCACCAGCACCGTGATCCGATAGCCACGCGCCACCAACCCCTCGCTCAGGTCGCGCAGGTGATGTTCGATGCCGCCAATCACCGGTGGGTACGCCTTGTAGATCTGAAGAATATGCATCATGCCATTGTAGCCGAACCAACGGTGTATGGTACAATCGATCAAGAGTTTCCTGATGGAGAGCCGCTATGCGGAAATATCGCCGTACTCTCAAGCGTACGCGCCTGCCGGCGGCGGCACTCTTCGCCCACCGCCTGGCCGAATTGCGCACCATGGTAGTGTCGGATGCCCCTGCAACCGGCGACCAGGCACTCAAACTGATCGAAGAGATCCTTGAGAATGTCTCACGGGCACACGGTTTCAACGACGACGGCAGCATGCGTCGGTATGTTATGTTCCTGCGCGGCAAAGAGCTGCTCCCGGCCGAAACACTCAGCCAGATCGATGTGTATACCGACACACGCAACTGCCTTGCGCACACCTATGGCCTGCAGACAACCGCAGTATTTGCGGAAGAGGTGCTCGACTTTGCCGGCGATCTGTTGAAGCTGCTTGGCTTCAGTGCCGAGCAACTGATGACCAGCAGGGTACGCAGTGTGCGAATCGATGATCGCCTCAACACCGTTCGTGATCTGATGCTGCGCGAGGGGTATGGCCGGCTGCCGGTAATCGACAACGGGCATGTGGTTGGTTTGATTGTCGAAGGTGATCTGGTCATTGCCCAGGCACTCGCCGAACATCGCCGCCAGCAACTGGCCGATCTCACGGTGGGCGATATCCTCCCGGCAAACGCCGCCATGCGGCTGGCACCGATCCATGCCGATGCAACCCGCGACGAGATTGCCGAACTTTTGCGCCAGCCGGGCGTGATCGCGTGCCTGGTCACATCCGACGGCAGCACCAATACGGCACCGCTCGGCATTATTACACATGCCGATCTGCTGTATCACATGTGACGAAGAATGCAGCACCATGCCTGATGATAACGACAATCCGCCGGCTGGCGATGGCCGCGACCGGCGTAATACCCTTAACGATCTGAGCGGCCGCGAGTGGACATACGCCATCCGATCGGTTTTGGCAACGCGCTACCCAACCAGCGGGCCCGAGAGTTATGGCCACAAGTTGCGGCGTGCGCATCCATCCCCCAAA
>CALLZL010000236.1 GCA_937859575.1 uncultured Chloroflexota bacterium | reverse complement strand
GTGTCTCGCCTAATGAAGAAGAGCAAGGGCTCGATTCAACCCAGCATGGTGAAGTTGCGTATCAATCATAAGTCGTAACGTAAAGGAGTTTCCAATGGATCCACTGACCCTCTTCGTTCTGGTGTTGTTCGTTGCCATGGTGGTGGTGTGGGTCGTCATGCCGAACGGCCAATCCTCCATATAATCTGTCGCCAGCAAGTGTCGCATGCCGCAGCCTGGCTGCGGCATGCGGCGTTCCATCGGCATGTACAGTGGATTTGTATACTTTCACCAATCAATCCCTACCATTTTTAGACTATCTCACTCTACTCAGCTCGATGATTCGCTCGTATCATACTGCTACCGCAGGCAAACTGTACGAATGCAACGATGCAACGCCAGACTGGGATGTTCCAGTCGGGCGTTGTGTGTGTTCGGGGATGCTGTGGTACGACTGGCAGGTGCCTGGAGGTTATAACGGTCTCCGGCTGATGTTCGTAAGAGGAGCGTATGATTAAACGACGCAATCGATGGATGCTCGGGCTGGGTGCCGGTGCCGGGCTTGCGCTGGTGTTCGGCGGGCGCGCATTTGCGCAAGAGGTCGATCCGGCGATCGCGGAATTGGGTGCAGTAACCGATACCTTCTGGTTGCTGGTTGCCGCCTTCCTGGTCTTCTTCATGCAGGCCGGGTTTGCGCTGGTCGAGGCCGGCTCAACGCGCTCGAAGAACATGATCAACATCATGATGAAGAACCTGATGGACTTCTCGATCGCCGCGTTGGTCTTCTGGATGGTGGGCTGGGGCTTCGCATACGGTGCCTCGGCGGGTGGCTTCATTGGTACAGATAGCTTCTTCCTCAACCCTGAGATTCGCGCCGAGGGTGACGAGCCGGGGGTTCCGGTACTGGCGAGCTGGCTCTTCCAGGTGGTCTTCGCCGGAACAGCGGCGACGATCGTCTCGGGGGCGATGTCGGAGCGCACAAAGTTCACTTCGTATATTATCTACAGCTTCGTGATCTCGCTGATCATCTACCCGGTCGTGGTGCACTGGGTCTGGAGCGGCGCAGGCTGGTTGAACGACTATGATCCGACGACGACCGGTGATTTCGGTTTCACCGATTTTGCCGGCAGCACGATTGTGCATAGTGTCGGCGGCTGGGCTGCACTGATCGGTGCCTGGATGCTTGGCCCGCGTATCGGCAAGTTTGGCCCCGACGGCAAACCGCAGCCGATTCCCGGCCACAGTGCTGCGCTGGCCGGCCTGGGTGTCTTCATCCTCTGGCTCGGCTGGTATGGCTTCAATCCCGGCAGCCAGCTGGCATTCAAGACCCAGGGTGATGCTGATGCGATTGCATTGATTGCGGTCAACACGACACTGGCCGGTTGTGCCGGGGCGGTTGGTGCCATGATCACGAGCTGGCTGCGCACCGGCAAGCCGGAACTGGGCTCATCGCTCAATGGTGTACTGGCCGGGCTGGTGGCGATTACCGCCGGTTGTGCCTATGTGACCCCACTGGCGTCGGTGATCATTGGCCTGGTGGCTGGCCCACTCTACTCCTACTCGGTGAGCTGGATGGAATCGCTCAAGATCGACGACCCGGTCGGTGCCGTACCGGTACACCTGGTGAATGGTGTGTGGGGCACGCTGGCGGTCGGCCTGTTTGCCACCATTCCGGGCAATACCGGCACCCTTGGCCTGTTTGCTGGCGGCGGCTTCCAGCTGCTGATTGCACAGACGGTCGGTGTGCTTGCGATTGGCCTGTGGTGTGCCGTGACCTGCTTCCTGCTCTTCTATGCCATCAAGCGCACGGTTGGCCTGCGCGTCTCGGCCGAAGAGGAAGATACCGGGCTCGATATCGGCGAACATGGCACGGTGGCATACCCCGACATTCACGCACTGCCGGAAACGATCGCAGCCAAGGTTGTGGCAGCTACCAGCGGCAAGCCGGCAGCCACCTCTTCCTGATCGGAACAGCCAGAGCCGCTGCGTCTATTCCGCAGCGGCCCGGATCGGCGACACTCATCGCCAGCGCCCCTTGCGACTCC
>CALLZL010000235.1 GCA_937859575.1 uncultured Chloroflexota bacterium | reverse complement strand
CTTCTGAGTTATGGTGGCTACCGCCTGTGGCAGCAGCGGGCGGCCGACGCGGTGCGTGCCGAAACCCTGAGCGGTTCCGGCACCATCGAAGCCGATGATCTTCGTCTGAGCCCCGAGATCGCCGGGCGCGTCGCTGCGCTTGGCAGCAGCGAAGGGCAAGCAGTAGCCGCCGGAACCATGCTGGTACAGCTTGATACTGCGCTGCTCGATGCACAACTCGAACAGGCATTGGCCGCCGAACAGGCTGCCGAAGCACAGCTGGCGCTGTTGCAGGCCGGTGCGCGCCCCGAAGAGCTGGCCCAGGCCGAAGCTGAAGTTGCACGCACCCAGGCTGTGCGCGACGGTGCTGCCGCTGCGCTCGAACACGCACGCGCCATTCTTGCCGACCCGCAGGATCTGGCGGTGCAGATTACCCAGGCCGAGGCAGCCCGCGATGCTGCGCGCCGGGCACTCGAACGGCTGCGCGCCGGCACGCGCCCCGAAGAACTGACCCAGGCCGAAGCGACACTGGCGCAGGCCGAACTCAACCTGCAAGCCACGCGCGATCGGCTGTCGCTCGCCAAAACTCAGGCCGAACAGCAGATCGCACAGGCAGCTGAGGCGCTGACGCAGGCTCAGGCGCGCTATGCGCAGGCAAAATATAACTGGGAATATGTGAACGAAACCGGTACCGACCCGATCAACCCCGAGATCTATGTGGTACGCAACGGCAACTCGACGCGTGTGCGCAATCAGGCGAGCGATGGCATGCGCGAAAACTATTATGCCCAGTTTGTGCAGGCCGAAGCCGCACTGCGCCAGGCCGAAACCATGGTAAGCCTGTCGCTGGCTCAGGCCGACACAGCTCGCCAGGCCGAGGCTACCGGCATCCAGGCAGCCGAAGAGCAGGCGCGTGCTGCCGATGCGATGCTGGCCCGTATGCAGAATGGCGCCACACGCAGCGATCTGGCTCAGGCCGAAACATCACTGAGCAGCACCCAACGCACCCTCGACGCCATCCTCGCCGTTCGCGCCAACCCACAATCCCTGCTGGCCAATGCCGATGCCGCCGCCGCCCAACTGGCCCAGGCTCAGGCACTACTCCGGCAGGCCGAAGCGCGCCTGGCCCTGGTGCGTGCCGGAGCACGCAGCGAACAGATTCGGGCTGCTGAAGCACAGCTGGCCCAGGCACACGCCGCACGCCGCCAGATCGAGGTGCAGCTCGCCAAAGCGACCCTCACCGCACCACGCAGTGGCGTCATCCTCGAACAGATGATCGCCGTGGGCGAACAGGTCAACCCCGGTGCGACCCTGCTGACGATCGGCGTGCTCGATCCGGCACGGCTCACGATCTATATTAGTGAAACCCAGATCGGCCGTGTTACCCTCGGCCAGACGGCCGAAGTGACGGTCGATACGTTTCCGGGGCGAATCTTTACCGGCCGCGTCAGCTTCATCGCCCAGCAGGCGGTCTTTACACCACGCAATGTGCAGACACAAGACGAACGGGCGACTACTGTGTTCGCAGTACGGATCGAACTGCCGAATGCCGACGGTGCCTTGAAGCCGGGCATGCCGGCTGATGCCAATCTACGCTGAGGAGTGCATACATGGACACATCCATGGCGATTGAGATCAATAACCTGCAGCGCACCTTCGGCACAATTCGCGCCGTCGATGGGTTGACGCTCAACGCACCAAGTGGCCGGATCTATGGGCTGATCGGCCCCGATGGCGCCGGTAAAACAACAACTATTCGCCTGTTGTGCGGTGCGCTGCATGCCGACGGCGGCAGTGCCAGGGTGGCAGGGTATGATGTTGCCCGCGAGCCCGAAGAGGTGCGCCGGCGGATCGGCTATGTGGCGCAGCGTTTCAGCCTCTATGGCGATCTGACGGTGCGTGAGAACATGCTCTTCTTTGCCGATGCGTATCGCGTACCGGCGGCCGAACGCCCCGATCTGCTGGCGCGCCTGCTGCACTTCAGCCGGCTGAGCGATTTCCAGCATCGGCGAGCCGAGGCGCTTTCGGGCGGCATGAAACAAAAACTGGCACTGGCATGCGCATTGATCCACCGGCCGCAGGTGCTCCTGCTCGATGAACCGACCACAGGGGTGGATCCGGTCTCGCGGCGCGAATTCTGGCAGATCTTGCGCCAGGCCGTGATCCACGATGGTATGACGGTGTTTGTCTCGACACCATACATGGACGAAGCCGAGCGTTGCCACTTCGTCGGCCTGATCCGCAACGGCCGGCTGCTGGCGCACGGTACCCCGCGCGAGTTGCAGCACATGATGCCGGAACGCGTCTTCGAAGTACGCGTCAGCCCAAGAACAAGCGCCGAACATGCACTGCGCAAGCTTGCCGGCATCCACGATATCCAGGTCTTCGGCGATCGGCTGCATCTCATTGCAGATATCCAGCTTGATCCGGCAAGCATCAGCAGCTGTATCAGCGCCGCCGGTGCCGAACTCCACACCCTGCGTCGGGTTGTCCCATCGATGGAGGATGTCTATATGCAGTTGCTTCAGACACATGCCGAGCAGCGAGCAACACCATGATCACCGTCGAAACAAGCGATCTCACCCGCCACTTCGGCCCTTTTGTCGCTGTCAACAAGGTCAGCTTTCAGGTCGCGGCCGGCGAGGTCTTTGGCTTTCTAGGGCCAAATGGATCGGGGAAGACGACAACGATCCGGATGTTGTGCGGCCTGATCACTCCAACCAGCGGCAGCGGCCGGGTGCTTGGCTTCGATATTGCCCGCGATGCCGAAGCGATTCGCCGCCGGATCGGCTACATGTCGCAGAAGTTCAGCCTGTATGGCGATCTGAGTGTGCATGAGAATCTAAGCTTCTATGCGGATGTCTATGGCGTGCCGCGTCGCGAGCGCGCCGGGCGCATCGCCACACTTACCCGGCTCGCCGACCTCGGCGGGCGCGAACGTATCCTCACCCGCGATCTATCGGCCGGTTGGCGGCAGCGGCTGGCGCTGGCATGTGCATTAGTGCACCAGCCACAGGTGCTGTTCCTTGATGAACCGACCGGTGGTGTCGATCCGGAGGCACGCCGGCAGTTCTGGGATCTGATCTACGAACTTGCCGCCGGTGGTGTAACGATCTTCGTGACCACCCACTTCATGGATGAAGCCGAGCATTGCAACCGGGTTGCCATGATGTACGACGGCCAATTGGTGGCGCTGGCATCGCCCGCCGAACTGAAACAACACACCATCAACGGGCATGTCGTCGAAATCGAGGGCAGCCTCGACGAACAGGCGGCAGCACTGATCGCCGGGCTCGAAGGGGTACACAGTGTTGCACCGCATGGCGCACGCTTACATGCAATCGTCGATCATCCCGACCGCGCCATGGCGATACACACTATGCTGCACAGCACCGGCATTACCGATGCCCATCTCGAACCGATCGATCCATCGCTTGAAGATGTCTTTGTGGCGATCGTCGAACACCAGCGTCGTTAACGGCAGGCCATCCGCCCTACCGTCCGCCGCCCGAGTGACCGTATCCCTGTGCCG
>CALLZL010000234.1 GCA_937859575.1 uncultured Chloroflexota bacterium | reverse complement strand
TGCAGCGGTCGGCAATCCGGCAGGGATGCAGCTACGTACGGTCGGCGGAATCTATGGCGGCGGTTGGTGTGATCTGGCAAGCCGGTATGTTCAGGCGGTCAGGCCGATCTTACCCGACACAGCAGTGCAGTTCCCCAATCATGTGGTGAGCGCCGGGATACGCCTGGCTGATGTGGCCGATGCTGATGCGGTAGCGATCTGGAATATCGACGGGCAGGCAGGCAGCTTTGGCGGGCGGCAAGATCTCTTGATTACCAACACCACCCCGCATCCGATCCGGCTAGTGGCGAACGAGGCCGGCGGGAATGTGCAGATCCGAGCCTATGTTGAAGCGCGAAATGTGGTACGATAGCGCAACAGCAACACGCAAAGCAACGGAGGCTGTATGTTCTCGCTCAGCGATCACCCGCATCGGCGCTACAACCCACTGCTTCGCGAATGGGTACTTGTTTCGCCGCATCGCACGCGCCGGCCGTGGCAGGGGCAGGTCGAGCAGCCGATGCTCGATGAGCGGCCACACTATGATCCGACATGTTACCTATGCCCGGGGAATGAACGTGCCGGTGGTGTGAGCAATCCGCCCTACACCAGCACGTATGTCTTTACCAATGATTTCGCGGCCCTGCTGCCCGATACCCCTGCCGGTGCAGCGGAGCTGCCGGGTGCCGGCCTGCTACAGGCGGTAAGTGAACGTGGCACGTGCCGGGTGATCTGTTTTTCGCCGCGTCATGATCTGACACTAGCCGAGATGGAGGTAGAAGCCATCGAAGCGGTTGTCGCTATCTGGGCGGCCCAATACCTCGAAATCGGCAGCATGGAGCAGATCGGCTATGTGCAGATCTTCGAGAATCGCGGCGCGATGATGGGGGCAAGTAATCCACACCCGCATGGCCAGATCTGGTCGACCGAACATGTACCGTCGTATGTGGCCCGCGAGCAAGAGTCACAGCATGCCTATTATGCTGCACATGGTCGTTCGCTGCTGGCCGATTATCTGACAGTCGAGGAAGCTGCCGGCGAGCGGGTTGTGTGTGCCAACGAGCACTTCGTGGCACTCGTGCCGTTCTGGGCCGTCTGGCCGTTCGAAACGATCATCATCAGCCGGCGTCATACCGGTGCGCTGAGCGATCTGGCGGCGGAAGAGCGCCGCGGCCTGGCCGATATTCTGAAGCGTATGACGACCCGCTACGATAATCTGTTTTCGACGTCGTTTCCCTATTCGATGGGGTTTCACCAGCGGCCGACTGATGGCGCGCAGCATCCGGAATGGCATCTGCATGCGCACTTCCTGCCGCCACTGCTACGTTCGGCGACGGTGCGCAAATTCATGGTCGGGTTTGAGCTGCTCGATGAGCCGCAACGCGATATCACCCCCGAGCAAGCAGCCGAACGCTTACGTATGCAAAGCGAACAGCACTATCGTCGGCGACTCTAGCGCGACCCTTCAACCGAGCCGGAACGAACGCGCAACCACCAGCCCCAGGCGATCAACCAGCGGCCACAGTGATCGACGATCCAACGCCAGCGCGGCAGTGTCGTCGGGGCTGGTTCTGGCTGCGCCTGTGCCAGACGCTGGGCCTCGGCAGCCGCACGCCGCATCGCCTGGTAGCGCTCATGAGCGGCATACAGATCATGTTCCAGCATGGTGCTTCCTCGTTTCTTGCAACTAATGAATTGCCGGTGGGATGATCGGGCCACGCATATGGCGCATTGATGCGGCATGCATGGCAGCCAGCGACATGAGCGACGGCTCGGCGATTGGCGGCTCGGCGACCTGGCTGCGCGCCGGAGCAATGGCTGTTGATGCCTCAGTAGGGAAGAGTACGATAAACAACTCGGCAGCACCATCACTCGCAGATGAAACAGCCCTTGCCTGTGCCGAATACTCCTCGATCAGCATGGTCAGCCGGTCGTAGAGCGTCTGTAGTTGATACGGCTCAAGCCGGAGCAACCGGCGCGCCATCAGAAGCCGCCGCGCCGGCTCGGATGTCGGCGCGAGCGAGGCATGCCGCTCGCGGATACTGCGGATCAAACCTTTCTGAACGGTATCAAAAAGCGAGACCGAAAACTGCTCAAGCGCTTGCTCGTCGCCGCTGAAGAGATCAAACAGTGCCCGATCGACCCGGTAAGTGAGCGCACGCACCCCATACCACTTTTCGATAATGCCCGAAACCACCCGCGTGCCGACAACCCAGACCAGGCCATGCTCTTCGAGCAGGTTCATGTGATAATAGATCTTTGTCTTTGGGATCTTGAGCGCCGCCACGAGTTGCTTGGCGCTCTGCGGCCCGGATGCCAGTTGCTCGAGAATCGCCATCCGTAATGGATCGGCGATCACGCGCAAGGCGTCGATGCTGTCGATCACATGCTCGGCAACCGGTAGGCGATCTTCGGCGATCTCGATTGGTGTGTCACTCATTGCAGTTCCATTCAACATTCAATAATATTTGAATGATAGTATTGCAGATGAATAACCATTTGTCAAGAGAGGAGTAGTAATGATTCCACTTGAACTTGCTGCTGAGTTACGGCGTGCTGGATTACACTGGCAGCCACGCGAGCGTGATTGCTTTGTCATCCCGGATCGTGAGCTTGACGATCAGGTTTTTGTGTTAAGCCAGTTGACGGCGCTTTTAAGCCTGTTACACGGCCAGCCGGCGATTACGTTTCATGGCAGTAGTGAATGGGCGCTCGATTACCTGATGACCACCGATGCGATCTGGTTGCCGAGCGAGACGCAACTGCGCGAATTGATCGAGCGCTTGATCGGCCCACAGGGCATGCTGAGCCTGGTATGCAGCGGTGGTGGATACCGCTGTAGTGTCAGTGGTGATACCGGCAAGCACGAGGCATCGGGCAGCAGCGCCGAAGATGCCTATGGCCGGGCGTTGCTGGCGATCCTGGCAGCGCGTAGTTGAGCAAGGCGGCGGATCACGAAGGATCGACTGCGGCACCAGCAACAAACCAATTGACAAATGAACCTGCTTCCGGTATGATGAGCGCATCTTAATAGTGTCATATAGACAATAAAAGGACATCCTGATGAGCATTTTCGATAATCGCCGCCTTAATGGTGAGTCATTCAAGCTCGATGGCGAGCGTATGCGGGCCGGATGGTATTCCGACAAATATTTCGAGAATATCGTCGGCATGTTGAGTTCGCTCGCGCAGCGCGACTACCAATTCAGCGGGCATTCGACACGATTAAACAGCCTGGGGATCGACCCACGCGGTATGGATATCGGCAATATCGAAGTCGAGATGCAGTGGTTCACACGCCGGCGGCCATTTTCGCTGGTGGCTGGTGTCGATAAAGCACTGGCCATGCTGCAATGTTGCACCGGCTCGATCGACGCCGACGGCACATTCATCAATACCGCCGACACCCTCGAGATCGAAGCTGTCCATGATGGGGTGCTGGTTCGTTACGACGGTGATCCAATGCATGTGCGGCCGGTGTTGCGAGTGCGTGGGCGCTACCGCGATTTTGCGCTGCTTGAGACACCAACGCTTGGCGCATTAACCCGTGCAACGCGGATCGCTACGAATGTCTACAATGTGCTGGTAGCGGCACGCGGCAAGCCGGTGCTGTTCTTTCCGGCGCGTTTTGATGCACACGAAGTACAGGCGGCCGATGGGTACGCCTACAATATCGCTGTCCAGCGCTTCAATATGGATTATGGCCATGAGCTTGGTTCTTTCATTTCGACCGATGCGCAGGGCGACTGGTGGGGCGGCCTGGGTGGCGGCACGGTTGCGCATGCCGCGATTGCTGCATTCCTTGGCGATACGGTGGAGTGCATGCTTGCGTTTGCCGAAACCCGGCCGGTCGAGATCCCGCGTATCGCGCTGATCGATTTCGACAACGACTCGATCGGCACTACGCTGGCGGTGATGGATGCGATGTTTGCCCGTTATCGCGAACTGATCGACAGCGGCAACCACGAGGCGGCGCAGCGCTTCAAGCTCTTCGGCGTACGGCCGGATACCAGCGGCACGCAGCGTGATATAAGTGTTCCACCGCTTGGTGATCGGGCACTCGATATGGGGGTCAATCCACGGCTGGTCTTCTTTTTGCGGCAGGCAATTGATGATGCCTGGCAGCGGTGGGATCTTGGATCCGACTGGCGCGAACGTGCCGGGCAGTGGTGCCGTGATGTGAAGATCGTCGTCACCGGTGGCTTTGGCCCACAGAAGATTCGCCGTTTCGAAGAACTTGGCGTACCGGTTGATGTATATGGTGTCGGCTCATCGCTCTTTTCGAATAGCGCAGAAGAGGGCACCAACAACGATTTTACCGCCGATATCGTGCGGGTACGGGTTGCCGATCGCTGGTATCCACTCTCGAAGATCGGCCGTCAGGCCTGCGAGAATCCGGATCTGCTGCGAATTCAGTAGAACAATGCTATAGTTATAGGGTAGCACCTCGCGCTAACTGGATCGGTCGCGGGTGCTGCCCTATAGCCAGCGTCGCGGCACCGTCAGTGGGAGGCGTAGGCGGTGGATACAGCACAGCACAGCGGAACACCGGCCCACCCGCAGGCCGGCGATCTCCTTATCATGCTGCAGGCCATTACCACAGCGATGGCAGGCACCACATCCCTCGATGTGCTCCTCGACCGAACTGTTGCCGTTGTACACCACCGGCTCTCGAATATATCGACCACCATCCTTGAGTTGCTCGCCGCCGAACAGATGCTCTATACCCGGGCATACCTGGCAGAGCTCCCCTACAGCGGGCCGATGTCGCTGGCGACGACGGTCGGTATGATTGGGGCAGCCGCCCGGAGCGGCACGACCATTGTTGCCAATGATACGACCACCAATCCCTATTTTGTGCCGACACCAGGCTGGCATACCGGGGCGCAGTTGTGTGTGCCGATTGTGACAAGTCGTAGTATCTGGGGTGTGATCAGCCTCGAATCGCAGCATGGTGATGCCTACCCGCCGGCGATCGTGAGCGCGATTGAAGTTGTCGCACAACAACTGGCACTCGCGATCGAGCATATCAATCTGGCTGAACATGCACGCGAGCAAGCATTCATGCTCGATCGGCGCGCTCGTGAACAAGAGCAGTTTCTCGCACTCAACAGCCGGTTGCATGCCGGGATGAATCTCGATGAATTGCTGCAGCATATCGCCGACACAATCAGCACGATCGTGGGTTTCCAATCGGTTGTCATCAACCTGATCGACACCAGCAACGACCTGGTGTATGTTGCCGCAGTCGCCACGAATGACCCGGCTGGTATCGAGTTATTAGGCGCTACGTATCCGCACAGATCATTTCTTGGCCTTGATCCAGAACGCTTTCGTGTGAGTCGTTCGTATTTTTACCCAGCAGAAGCTATCGATAGTGCTGAATTGATCGGCCCGACCTTCACCCCACAGCTCGATGCGCGTGCACCCGATGAATGGCAGGCCGAGGATCTGCTCTTTATTCCACTTGTCAGTTACCGCGACGATATCATCGGCTATCTCTCGGTCGATGATCCGCAGGATCGGCGACGCCCGACCCGGGCCACCATCCAGGGGCTCGAAATCTATGCTTCGCAGGTGGCGGCAGCGATCGAGAATACCCGCATGTTCACCCAGCTGACGCAAGCCTTTACCGATCTGCATGCGGACCA
>CALLZL010000233.1 GCA_937859575.1 uncultured Chloroflexota bacterium | reverse complement strand
CGCCGATAGTATTGCCGCCGGCGGGCTGGTGCACCTGTTCGGCACCGGCCATTCGCGCATTCCGGTCGAAGAGATCTTCCCGCGCCATGGGAGTTTCCCTGGTTTTCACCCGATCGTCGAACTCTCGCTCACGCACCACACGCAGGTGGTGGGTGCTAATGGCCAGCGTCAGGCGATGTACCTTGAGAAGCTTGAAGGGTTTGGCGAGATCATCCTGCGCAACTTCGTCTTTGGTGCTCACGACAGCTTTATCGTCTTTTCGAACGGTGGTGTCAACGGCGTCGTGATCGATGTGGCGCTGGGCGCGAAGGCACGTGGCATGCCGGTGATCGCCGTCATCTCGGTGGAGCATAGCCTGGCCTCAACAGCGCGCCATAGCTCGGGCAAGCGACTGATCGATGTTGCCGATGTCACGATCGACAACTGCTCGCCGGTTGGTGATGCGCTTGTGAGTGTTGATGGGTTGGAATACCCGGTCGGCCCGGGCTCGACAGTGGGGTATGCAGCTGTTGTGAACGCCCTGAAGTGCCTGGTGGCTGCGGAGTTGACGCGGCGCGGGAAGCCGCCGCTGGTGCTGACGAGTGGCGCGCTGATTGGCGGCGAGCGCTCGGCAGCACTGTTCGACGCGACTTATGACGATTACCGGGCGCGGGTGGCGCAGGTCTACGGGCCGCCAAAAGAGAGCCGCAGGTAGATACGGCTAAAGGAATCTCATGCGTAGGCTGGAAAACCGTGTTGCGATTGTCACGGGTGCAGGCAGCGGGATCGGGCGTGCCGTAGCGCTGCGCTATGCCGCCGAGGGTGCGCTGGTGCTGGCGCTCGATATCAATCAGGAAGCGCTCGACGGCACAGTGGCCCAGGTGCGTGCTGCCAATGGCGCGATCGATACGCTGGTGTGCGATGTGAGCCTTGCCGATCACGTGGCGGCGACGGTTGCGGCGGCGGCGGCAGTACACGGCCGGATCGACGTGCTCTTCAACGGCGTCGGCATTAGTGGCCGCCGTTGGGGTGATGGCCCGGTCGATTCCTGCACCGATGAGGCCTGGGAACGGGTGATGGGGATGAACCTCACCAGTATCTTCCTTATGTGCAAGCACACCATGCCCTGGTTACTCAAACAGCGCGGCGCCGTGGTGAACCTGGCCTCGGTACTCGGCATGGTTGGTGGTGACGAGGATTTTGCCACCCATGCCTATGCTGCCAGCAAAGGCGGTATTATTGCCCTCTCGCGGGCGATGGCAACCTACTATGCACCGCGTGGTGTGCGTGTCAATGTGATCGCCCCCGGCCTGATTGCCACACCAATGAGCCTGCGCGCTCAGAGTAACCCGCATATTCTGGAGCGCCTCACACAGTTGCAACCGCTCACCGGCGCCATGGGAACGCCCGAGGATGTCGCCGCCGCCGCCGCATTCTTCGCCTCCGACGACGCGCGCTTCGTTACCGGTGTGGTGTTGCCGGTCGATGGCGGGTGGACGGCGCAGTGACGATTATGCAGATTGCAGATTGCGACGCATAGCCGATAGTGTGAGAAGAAGAGAACAAGAGAACAAGAGAACAAGAGAACAAAGAACAAAGAACAAAGAACAAAGAACAAAGAACAAAGAACAAAGAACAAAGAACA
>CALLZL010000232.1 GCA_937859575.1 uncultured Chloroflexota bacterium | reverse complement strand
CCAGCTCGCTCGATCGTGATGGGGTCCGGCAGCCCTCGAAGATCGCGCGCGTCTGCATCTCGGTGATCTCGGGGTATTCGATCCCGAGCCGGCAGCCGCGGAAGCCGAGCATCGGGTTGGCTTCGCGCAGGTTTTCGACCTTTGTCAACAGCTTGCCTGGTTCGATACCCATTTTGGCTGCCAGGTCGTTGATCTCGTCGCTGCCATGCGGCAGGAACTCGTGCAACGGCGGATCGAGCGTACGAATGGTGACCGGCAGGCCATCCATAACCTCGAAGATCTGCTCGAAATCACCCTGCTGCAGTGGTTCGACCTTGGCCAGCGCGGCACGGCGATCTTCAAGTGTATCGGCGATAATCATCTCGCGCACGGCATCGATGCGATCACCCTCGAAGAACATATGCTCGGTGCGGCACAGGCCGATCCCCTCGGCACCAAAACGCCGTGCAACCCGCGCATCGGTCGGTGTATCGGCATTGGCGCGTACCCCGAGGCGGCGCACATCATCCGACCAGCTGAGGAAGGTGGTGAAATACTGGTAGAGCTCCGATTCCTCGGGCTTGAGTGAGCCACGCACAACCTGCAAAACCTCCGACTCGCGGGTCTGTACGCTGCCGTCGTAGACCAGGCCGGCATGCCCATCAACAGTGATGAAATCACCCTGCTTGAGCACCTTGACGACCTCACCCTTCGAGACAACCGTAACCGTGCCGGCTTTGTAGTCGATCTGGAGATCGCCGCAGCCACAGACACAGCACTTACCCATCTGGCGTGCGACTACAGCGGCGTGGCTGGTGAGGCCACCACGGGCAGTGAGGATGGCGGCGGCGGCCACCATGCCGTGGAAGTCTTCCGGCGCGGTTTCGTTGCGCACCAGAATGACGCGCTCGCCCTGGCTGGCAAGGGTTTCCGCCTCATCCGGATCGAGGACGATCTTGCCCGAGGAAGCCCCTGGCCCGGCAGCCAGGCCTGCGGCAAGCCGATGGGCATGCGCGGCGGCATCCGGATCAACAATCGGGAAGAGATACTGGTTCAGCATGTCGGGCGGAACACGTGTCAGTGCCGTATGGCGATCGATCAGCCCGTCGTTGACGAGATCGACCGCGATCTTGACGGCGGCAATCCCGGTGCGCTTGCCATTACGGGTCTGCAACATCCAGAGCCGGCCGCGTTCGATCGTGAACTCGACATCCTGCACATCTTTGTAGTGCTTTTCGAGCATCTGCGAAATGCCGATGAACTGTTCGTACACCTCGGGCATCTCATCTTTCAGAAGCGAGATCGGTTTGGGTGTCCGGATACCGGCCACCACATCCTCGCCCTGCGCATTGGTAAGATACTCGCCGAATAGCTCGTTGGCACCGGTGGCCGGATTACGGGTGAAAGCCACGCCGGTGGCGCAGTCGTTGCCCATATTGCCGAACACCATCGTCTGCACATTAACACCCGTGCCGATGTTGTCGGGGATCTTGTAGACACGGCGATAGTCGATAGCACGGCGACCCATCCACGAATTAAAGACGGCAGCGATCGCCATGCGCAGTTGCTCGTAGGGGTTTTCGGGGAATTCGAGGCCGACATCCTCGCGGATGATCTGCTTGAAGCGCTCGGCAATCGCCTGCAACTCCTCGGTCGTCAGGTCGGTGTCCTGGCGAGTCGCACCCTTGGTTTCGTGCATGACATGCTCAAACTTCTCACCATCGGCACCGAGCACGATCTTGCCGAATAGCTGCACAAAGCGGCGATAGGCATCGGCAGCAAAACGCGGGTTGTTGGTCAGCGTCGCAAGCCCTTCAAGCGTCTGCTTGTTGAGGCCAAGGTTCAGCACAGTGTCCATCATACCCGGCATCGACTCACGTGCCCCTGAGCGCACCGAGACGAGCAGCGGATTGGCTGGATCGCCGAACTTACGGCCAACCTGTTCTTCGACCGACTTGAGTGCTTCCAATGCCTGTGCCCACATGCCCTCGGGGAATTCCTTGTTGTTATCGTAGTAGGCATTGCAGCAGTCGGTTGTGATCGTGAAGCCGGGCGGAACCGGTACACCGGTTCGTGTCATCTCGGCGACGCCGGCGCCTTTGCCGCCCAACAGTTCGCGCATGGTCGCGTTACCTTCGTTGAAGAGGTAAACCCATTTCGTCATCGTGTGCTCCTCAAGCAATATTGATCTAACCCGGTGGCTACCGGGTGTGCCATACCCGCTCGGATTGGTGCATCCAGAGCATAATACTACTTCAGAAGTCGGTTTTGTGCAATTTAGAAAGTTGCATGTTTGTGGGGCTTGACAAACTAATAGAATTAGCTTATAACTAATCATATTAATTATAAAACAGGGAATTGAGGAGTGCAATGAAAATCACACAGCATGGTGCTAATCTGACGAAACTCACACAGCTGGGGATGTTCAATAGTTATCTGGTGCGTGAGGCCGATGGCCTGACACTGATCGACAGCGGCATGGGTGGTGCGGGCAAGGCGATCGCGGCGGCGGCGGAGTCGCTGGGTGCGCCGATTGTTCGCCTGGCCCTGACACACGCCCATGCCGATCATATCGGTTCGCTGGCCGAGCTGCATGCCGCGCTGCCGGATGCCGTGGTTGCGGTGGGCGAGCGTGAAGCACGCTTTATGGCGGGTGATTTCTCGATCGATGCCGATGAGCCGCAGGCAAACCTACGTGGCGGCTATGCGGCGAGCCCGGTCCAACCGACCCGACTTCTGCGCGACGGCGATACGCTTGGCTCGCTGCGGGTTGTGGCGGCACCGGGGCATACGCCGGGGCAGATCGCATTTTTTGATCCACGCGACGGAACCCTGATCGCCGGGGATGCATTGCAGACCGCCGGAGGGCTGGCGGTAGCCGGGGTGCTGCGGATCTTCTTTCCCTTCCCGGCGCTGGCGACATGGCATGGCCCGACGGCGCTGGCGACCGCCGAGCGCCTGCGGGCGCTGCGCCCGGCACGCCTGGCAGTTGGCCATGGTGCGGTTATCGAGCAACCGGAGGCCATGCTCGATAACGCCATCGCCGTGGCACGGCGCAAATTTGGTGCGGAGCAGGCATATGGCGCGTAAGCGGACTCTTGATCGGATGGCGGTGGTCGCAGCCGCAGCCGAACTGGCTGATCGTGATGGCCTCGAACGGTTGACACTGGCGCAGGTTGCCGAACGACTCAATGTGCGCGTGCCATCGCTCTACAATCATGTCGATGGGTTGGCCGGCCTGCAGCGCGATCTGGCGCTTGCCGGTATGCGGGCCGCTACCGACACACTGCGTCGCGCGGCGGTCGGCCTGGCCGGCGATGCAGCACTTTTTGCGATTGCGGATGCCTACCGCACCTTTGCCCATGAGCACTACGGGCTTTATAGTGCCGGGTTGCGTGCGCCGGCAGCTGATGATGCCGAGTTACAGGCCGCCGGCGCCGAGTTGATCGAGGTCGTGATCGCGGTATTGCAGCCATACCGGCTCGACGAGATCGCCCTGATCCATACCATTCGCGGCCTGCGCAGTATTGTGCACGGCTTTGTGACCCTTGAAGCACAGGGAGGTTTCGGCCTACCCGTCGACTGTGACGAAAGTTTCCGCCGTTTGATGCAGCTCTTTGTTGGCGGCCTTCACACATAACAACGCCTGCCCCGGCAACAACCTTATGGCTGACGGGGCAGGCTGACCCTGGTTGTTACCCCAGTGGTACCCGCAGTTCGATTGTTGTACCTTCGCCCTCAGCCGAGCGAATGCGGCACTCGCCGCTGATCAAGCGCGCCCGTTCGCGCATATTCAGCAGGCCAAGCGAACCACGCGTGCTATAGCCGGCATCGACGGCATTGACATTAAAGCCACGGCCGCGATCACGAATACTTGCAACCAGTTGATCATCCTCGATATAGAGATAGATCACAACTTCGGGCGCTTTGGCATGCTTGCGGGCATTATTGACCGCTTCCTGTACGATCATGAAGATCGCGCCTTCGACTTCGACCGGCAGGCGGGGAATACTGGTCGGTGCTTCAAGGCGCAGTTTCATATTGCCGTTCGGATCACGAAATCGGTTGACATACTGTTCGAGTGTCGCCAACAATCCCTGGGTCTCCAGGCCGAGTGGGCGCAGCTCAAAAAGCAACGTACGAATATCGTATGCCGTCTTCTGCTTGAAAAAAAAAAGAATATCAAGCTCACTATCGACCCGTTCGGGCATGGCACGCAGCAGTTTCTTGACGAACTCGATATTCATTGCGATCGCCGCGACACTCTGTGTCGGCCCGTCGTGCAGGTCACGGGCGATGGCTGCCCGTACCTCAGCCTCTTTGGCGATCAACTTGTCGCGTTCTTCTTTCAAGCTCCGTACCAGCCGCGCGTTCTCGACCGCCACTGCCGCCTGCGAGGCGAGGGTCGTCAGGAGCCGCAGATCCTGTTCGGTGAATGGCTCGCCGCTCCGTTTATTAAGCACCTGCATAACACCGACGGTTCGTTCGCCGGTTCGCATCGGGGCACAGAGGATCGAACGTGTCACAAACTCAATATCGCGTGAAACACCATCGAACCAGCGCGGATCCTGTTCGACATCATTGACGATCTGGCCGATCCCGTGGGTTGCCACCCAGCCGGCGATTCCACGCGCAACCGGAATGCGAAACTCACGAGCTTCACCCGTCTGTTCTTCGACAATCGTCAGGATCAGCTCACGCGAGATTTCGTCGAGCAGCATGATCGAACAACGCTCGGCCCCCATGACACCCGGTAAGCGGCGTTTCATGTCTTCAAGCAGGCTATGCAAATCCAGATTACTGCCCAGCGCCTGGCCCACCTGATAGAGCAGATGCAGCTCACGCAGATCCTGTTCTGCACGGCGCAGTGTCACCAGTTTGTCGGCTTCGCCGCCGATGGCGCGTACCAACAGCATAACGAGGTCGTCGTCGGGCGCGAGCGCCTGTCGATCGGCATCACTTTCGCGCACCATCAGGTGCACCATGCCAACGCGCTCGCCGCTGCTCTGGAGCGGCAGCTCCAGCAGTTTACGCTGATCATCAAGGGCATAGACACCAATCACCGATTCGTGGCCGGCTTCGCGACGGGTAAATCCTTCGCGTGCCTGATCGATCAGGGTCGCCGCCATGATGCTGATCTGCCCGGCTGCCGCATGGATGGTTTCGCCATGCGGCGAGTGATACATCAGCGAACCGGATTCGGCCGGCCAGAACGATACCAACCGCTCAATCGCAGATTGCAATAACCCCGCCACATCATGATGCCCACCGGCCGATATCAGCTGGCTGAGCGTGTGGATCTGGCGCTGATCAATGGTTGTCGGCGACATGCGCTACCTCGTGATCGTGATGTGGATGCGGTATACGGCTACTATCTACCATACTACTCTACTGCAAATCAGGTATGCCTGTCAATCACACATTTTGTCATAGTTATGGCATATGCGTTCTCGTGACGGGTAGAGTACGGGAGGGGTTGGCCCACATCACTGACTCACGCCGGGCACAAGGCATCCGCTATTCCGTCGCTGCCATTTTGTCGTAGGCGGTCGCCGCGCGTGAGCTGCGGTGGGGAACTGAGTAGCGGTGGTATACTATCGTCGAGGCAGCCGTGAGGCCAAGGTGGCGGTGAAAAGTTGCGAAGCTATGGGAAACGGTTCCGTACGATGATGCAAGCATTTCCAAGCGACAACGGTACAGATCCAGGCAGCGTCGAACAGCTCGCACAGACGTTGAGCGCACGTGGATACAAGCTGACAGCACCACGCTTGGCTATTCTGCAGTCCATCAACGCGATGGGCGAAAGCTTTACCGTCAATGATCTTGAGCAGTGGCTCATTCAAGCCAATCGTTCGCCGGGAATCGCCAGCATCTTTCGTACCGTGAAGCTTTTGATCGCAGAAGGGCTGCTACAGCGGATCCATGGGATGGATGACTGTCATCGCTATAGCCTGAGCCGGGGGCATCAGCATCACGTGATCTGTGAGCGCTGTGGAGCATTGACTGCTTTTGATGACTGTGAACTGCGCCCCATGATTGAGCGCCTAGAGGCGCGCACTGGTTACCATGTGGAGCGCCACCTCCTCGAACTCTTTGGTCGCTGCCCACATTGCCAGGCTATATGACTATCGCCAGATTGGCCGGGTCTTCCCCTGCTGACTCATCCATCCCTGGATCTCTCATCCAATATCATAGGGCGTATGCGTTCTCTTCAGCAACGTGGTCGCCCTTCCCCGCCTAACATCCGCGCCGGCATGTCATGCCGGCTTTCTCCCGCGCCTCCTGGCCTGTATGGCATCCTGAGCCGCTGTGCGGCAAAAGTCTCTCGGCGAGAAGAGGCATGCCCTGCGCCGTCGCCCGCTGCGCCGAGATCTACTTCGCTGTGCGCATGACATCCGGCCTTCAACACCATACTTGACAACGTGAGTGATAGCAGCTATCATTCCCGCAGTAAAGTGATAGTCGCTATCACTGATGGTGTGTTTCGATAACGAAAACATCCTCACACAGCACCACAAGGAGGAGCCCATGACGACGGTTGCAATGTCTGATCCGCGTATCCCGGTTACGGTGCTGACGGGGTTTCTTGGTGCTGGCAAGACCACCCTGCTCAATCGCATCCTGACTGAGCAGCATGGCAAACGTATTGCGGTGATCGAGAATGAATACGGCGAGATCGGCATTGACAACGATCTCGTGATAAACGCCGAAGAAGAGATCTTCGAAATGAACAATGGCTGCATTTGCTGCACCGTACGAGGCGATCTCATCCGCATCCTTGGTACGCTGATGAAGCGCAGAGATCGCTTCGACTACATCCTAATCGAGACGACCGGCCTGGCCGACCCCGGCCCAGTTGCGCAGACCTTCTTCGTCGATGATGAGATGCAGGGCAAGTTGCGGCTTGATGGGATTGTGACGCTGGTCGATGCGTGCCACATCATCCAGCATCTCGACAGCGCACCTGAGGCCAAGGAGCAGGTGGCCTTTGCTGATGTGATCCTGCTGAACAAGACTGATCTGGTATCAGCAGCCGATCTCGACCAGCTGGAAGATCGCATTCGTACGATGAATGCGGCGGCGCGGATCGAGCGCACCCAGAACGCCATCGTCGACTTGGATCGGGTGCTGAATGTTGGTGGCTTCAACCTCGATCGGGCCATGGATATCGATCCGCAATTCCTTGAGCCAGAATATCCGTTTGAGGAGGCCCAGGTCTACCAGCTTGCGGCGGGCGACTATTCCTTTGTTGTGCAGCCTGGCCCCCACCCCCCCCTGAACTTGGCGCTGCTACCCCTCTCCGCCGCCACCCCCAAAGCGCTGGAAGCCAGCCTCATGGATGCCGTACTGCTTTTCTCGGATATGGAGCACGACACTGCTCCGGGGATGCAGATCTTACCGGCGCGAATGTTGCGGCAGCTTCACCTTGAGAGCACACACGAGATGCGTTTCCCAATGCGAATCGCACAACCCGGCGCATATGCCCTCTTCACGGAACATCGCCCCGAGGAATTTGCAGCCAAGCTGTACGCTGATGATGATCCCCTCACCCCGGTGCTGACACACGTCTTCAAGCCGGATCACGAACACGACGATGAAGTCTCATCGGTCGGGATCACAATTGCAGGCGATCTCGACCCGAATAAACTGAATGCCTGGCTTGGCAATCTGCTGCGCACTCAGGGCACCGACATCTTCCGCATGAAGGGCGTCTTGAGTATCAAGGGCGAGCCCCGGCGCTTCGTGTTTCAGGGTGTCCATATGCTCTTCGACGGGCGACCGGATCGAGAGTGGGGCGCTGAGCCGCGCACCAACAAGCTAATCTTTATTGGTCGCAACCTTGACCGTGAGCTGTTCAATGCCAGCTTCCGTGCGTGCCTGAGCTAGAACCTAGCCGATAGCCGATGGCTGATTATCGTACAGTGCAGAAGGGTGAACATACGTTGAGACGCAGAATATCGCCAGTGCGCGCATCATATCACCCTCCCGCGATGCTTAGTGAGCAGTGGCGCGCCGATCTGGATGGGCACCATATCATTGCGTTGCATTGGTCGCCGGATGGTCGCACCGTCGCGGTGGCCAGCGCCGATGGGCCGACGGTGTTATTCGATGCACACGGTGGGCTCAGGCAGCACTCCTTTCCAAGGCACGGGTTAGGGACACTGGCACTTGCCTGGCACCCGGACAGCACCGTGTTGGCGAGTGCTGGACAGGATGGAACGATCCGACTCTGGGATGCGGCTAGTGGAGTGGAGCAGGTGGTTCTGCGCGGTGGTGGGGCTTGGGTCGAGCGGATCGCCTGGAGCTCTTATGCAACACAACCGGCCCCGGTGTTGCGCGGCCGGAATGCGAAGGCTCTTGCTATTCCACCACGATCGACGCAGCCGGCGTTGCTTGCTTCAGCAGCCGGGCGGGTACTGCGCCTGTGGGATTTGGAAGGGCAACTGCTGCGCGAGTATCGTGATCACCCGAGCACGATCGCTGATATCGCCTGGATGCCGTCTAGCGGGCGAATACGCCCAACCGACCATGCTGCGCGAGCTAGCGCGGGTGAATCGTCGGCTATTCTGGCGGTTGCGACCTATGGTGGGCTCACCCTGCGTCGGCCCGATCGGGAAGAGCCGCTCGGACGCTATGCTTGGCAGGGCTCGACCTTGGTGATTGCCTGGAGTCCTGATGGCAGATTTATCGCCACCGGCGACCAGGACTCAACCGTCCACTTCTGGATCACCCGCACCGGTACTGATCTGCAGATGTGGGGTTACCCAACCAAGGTGCGTGAACTGGCATGGAATTCTACCAGCCGCTACCTCGCGACGGGTGGTGGTGCAACGGTGACGGTGTGGGACTGTGCGGGCAAAGGGCCAGCGAATACGCGCCCAATCGAGCTCAAAGCTCACGAGGGGCAGCTAGCCACACTTGCGTTTCAGAAGCGAGGACCGCTGCTCGCATCGGGCTGCTCTGATGGCCTGGTTGTGATCTGGCAGGTCGGCACCAGCAGGCACCCGCTTGCGAAGGTGCAGTTCAAGTCGGGTATCAGCCAGCTCGCATGGTCACCTGACGACCATGTGCTTGCGGTTGGCACGGAGGGCGGCGAAGTGGCGGTGTTCACCATTCCCAATATAGCTTGATCGGGTTGGAGTTGCCATGCCGCTGCATGCCTATGAATGCGCTGATTGTGACATTGAGATCGAGGAGCTTCGCCCGGCCGTCTACGCGACCTCATGGTGTGGGCTGCAGCTGCTATGTGTCACGACAGCGCTACGAACAGAAGGAGGCGATGATGCCGAATACATGGGCATGTGTTGGTTTTTTGGGAGCCACTGACGCACATGCCAGGATCAGGAGAATCATCAATGAGCGCTGCGATTAACTCTCTCATGTTGCGCCCTGCCGCACAAACCGAAACATGGGCCATCCAAGGTCTGTTTGAGGCCCTGCATCGCTACAATGCGTCACTCGACCCACTCTTTGCACTCGCAGATGGCTGGGAGCATGTGCTGGCTGAGCACCTCTCCCATACCCTGACGACTGGCCACGGCCTGACGCTGCTGGCATGGGCCGAGGATTTGCCAATTGGCTTATTGATGATCAATGGGCATACCGACTCGCCCCTGTTTCTGCATCGGCAGTGGGCCGAGATACTCGCTCTGTATGTTGCGCCAAATGCGCAAGGATGCGGAGTGGCCGATGGGCTGCTCGACGCCGGGCTAGCTTGGGCACGCGAGCGCGGCTATGCGCGCATCCAGCTGTATGTGACCGCCACCAATGTGCGGGCGCGGCGCTTCTACACACGAATGGGGTTCCAGCCGGTTCAGGAGATCTGGCGGCGCGAATTTGGCTCGATACAACACACACCACCAGATGATCCAACCTGTGCCGTTGCCTATGCACACGGACACGACTTGCTTGTGGTGCATCCGCATCATCTGATAGCGGAGGAACCATGCCAGTGAAGGCTAGCGAAATGCCAGCCCCAGCACCCGGCAACATACTCCTATCCTACCCTGAAAAGGTGTTGCCATGTTCGCACCTCTTGACTTTGCACATGCCCTCGGCAGATAGGGAGATCAGGATGTCATGCTGAGCAGAGATGGTATACTATTGCGGCAGCCGATGGTCAGCGTATCCCCTATTCCGAACAAAGCGAGGGTGCTATGTCCGATTCCGAACTCTCACATGATCCGGCGTTTGTGGCATTTGCCGTGCAGGCGCTTGGCAGCTCCGAGCTTGCCGAGGGATTAACCGATGAGCAGTTGGCGCAGCTCGCCCTGCTTGGGCAGGTACGCGCCTATGCCTCCGGCGAATTGATCTGTGATGAACATGAGCGCAGCGATGAAGTATACCTGATCGAGACCGGTTCGGTTGATGTCTGGCTCAACCCGGCCTCGATCGGCAACACCGAAGCGCAGCCGCGCCGGATCGCGCAGCTGCAAGCCGGACAGACATGTGGTGAACTGGCATTGCTTGATGGAGGAGTGCGTTCGGCACAATTACGTGCCGGTGCCAACGGTGTGAAGCTGGTTGCCTTCGCGAGCCGGGTATTACTCGAACTCTGCGAAATGGATACGGCAATTGGATTTCGAATTATGCGCAACCTGGCAGGCGGCCTGGCATTGCGGCTGCGCCTGCAAGATATGCGCCTCTACTCGGCCGCCGAATAGCAATCAGTCGTCGCTGCGCTGCATGATCACATCAAGCAGGCCAAGCAAGACATCCTTGACCATTTCACGGTCGTTGGCGGCGCATGGCAACACCTTGATATGTGGTGGGAGCCGCAATGCCAGCCGCAATTCTTCGGGCGACCAGGCGTTTGGCTTGTCTTGTTTGTTGGCGGCAATCACATACGGCGTATCGCGATACGAAATGAAGAAGTCGATGATCCGGTTCGTCTCGCGGAACGTCTCGGGGCGTGTACTATCGACCAGAATCACCAGGCCGAGCATCCCCTCCGACAGAATCTCCCACATGAAGTCGAAGCGCTTCTGCCCCGGTGTGCCAAACAGATGAAGTACCAGATCATCGCCAATCGCAATGCGCCCGAAATCCATTGCGACGGTTGTCTCTTTCTTGATCAGCTTGGTATCATCGGAAGCGCGCCGTTCGGTCGACACAACTTCAATCTCACTGATCGTCTTGATGAATTCAGTTTTCCCGGCGTTCACTGCGCCGCTGATGACCATCTTTACGGTCTGCACACCGGCCCTCCGCTACAAGGATGTCAGGTGAAATACTATGGCAATCGTGCGTGCCGTCTACCGGTGCCGATGCATGTACACCAGCACGGCATCTGCGCACGTTGTAACTGGTTACATTCCACGAATACGATTGATGATGCGTGACACCAGGCTCTTCTTGACACGTGGCGCATCGGGAATCGCTCGCCCGCCGATGCCGACCGGCGGTGCCTGACGCAACACATCCACCAGCCCGGCCGTCAGGAAACCGTATACGATTCGGCAGACATCGAAATCGGTCATGTTGGTTTTGCGTGCGATGTCGGCCAGCGAATCTTTGCCATTGATACGCGCAAAGACACGCCATTCGTCGGCGGCAAGATTGATCCCTTTGGCCTTGTCGCCCGGCTGATCGATGAACTTGACGATCATATCGGTATTGGGGATGCGATCCTTGATGCGGCCCCACTCATCGATCCGGCGCACACCCTCCATGATCAGATGTTCGACAGGTAGCGGCACCGGCATGATCGGTGCTGTCAGCTCGGGGCGCTGGTTCTGTTCGAAGCGGAAATCCCCTTCGGGCCAGCCAAACAGAATGTAGACCGATTCTTCGATATGCTGCTGCAATACGCGCTGCAGTTCGTCGTGGCTGATCAGATTCGACTCGATCAGCTTGAGCGAGAGAGGATGGCTGCCATTACGCTGATAGACACTCAGGGCCTCACGCCCTTCGGATTCGTTCAGCTTTCCCTTGCCGACCAACAGTTCGATGACTGTCGATCGATCGCTGTTGCGGGTGGCGGTAATCAGCTTGCCGCGATCAAAATAGAGCGACGCCGAGTCGTCAAGCCGGTTGAGATGCAAGCAGCCGGTCTTGTAGCCCCGGTCAACGAGGTAGAGAAAATCCGAGAGCCCAAAATCGCGAATATTGCCGACCAGAGCCATGGTGTTCCTCCGCTCACTTCAGTGAGTGGTGCGACATGCGCAAAAGCTAGATTACGCCTCTACGTAGTTCAGATGCCATCATACCATACACCGTTGCACACGACAATAGGGTTACGTTTTTAGGATCGCGACTATGCTGTTCGGGTTTTCGGGCGGTGAAGGATCCCAAACGCTTATGCGGGCCGCGGGCGGCTCAGCTATTCCAGAAGAGACTGTTCGCGTGGATCTGGCGAGCTATAGCGAGGTGCAGAAGTACTGATCTGTGCGTATGCGGGCGAGACGCGCAGCGTGTGCGTATGCGGGCGAGACGCCCGTGCTCCCAGTGATCCATCGGTTTGCACTTTGCTGTAATGGTTGTGCCGATGATCAGTTTAGGTTAAAATACTGCCCGATTCAGCCGATCGGAGAAGATATCGAGTGAGTGGTTTTATCGATTCCGTGCGCGGTATGCGTGATCTCCTGCCGCACGAATATGCATTGCAAGCAACGGTTGCTGCCCGGCTCACCGCAACAATCGAGCAGTATGGGTTTCTACCGATCGACCTACCGATTATCGAGCATCGCGACCTGTATCTGCGTAAACTGGGCGAAGAGCTGGTGGGTAAGGTCTATGAGTTCAGTTTTGGCGGCCGCGAACTAGCGTTGCGCCCGGAATGGACGGCATCGGTCTTGCGGGCCTATGTTGTGCGGATGCAGGATCAGCCACTACCGCTGCGTCTGTGCTATTCCGGCCCGGTGTTTCGCTACGAACGGCCACAGCGGTTGACGTACCGCCAGTTTACGCAGACGGGTGTTG
>CALLZL010000231.1 GCA_937859575.1 uncultured Chloroflexota bacterium | reverse complement strand
GCCACACCGGTGAGTGGCATGCCGGTTGCGACATCCTGCAGGATGGTGCGTTCGGCAGGAGTCAGAAGATGCCAGAGCGCTGCGAATGCATGGGCAAACGTCATACCGAGTTGGGCGCGCAGCAATGGCCGCTGAGCGAGCGGGAGTTGATCGGTATGGGCGGTGCTGCGGCGCGGGTTGGCCCACATGTAGAGCTGTTCGCAGGCACCGCGAATCAGATCAAGATGCTGACCGGTAAGTTCCAGAATAAAGGCGGTATCGGAGTCGCTCCAGCTGAAACCGGCCGATTCGGCAAACCAGCCGGGCGGTTCGTGGATCATCCGGCGGGCTTCATCGGCGGGCAGGAAGGTGATCGGCATCAGCATCAGGCGCTGGATTAGATTGAAGAAGGGTGACGACTGGATATCGGTATGAACGATCTCGCTCAGGGCGCGGCGGGTCGCTGTGATCAGCGAGGCATGCGGCAAGAGCGCCCGCAGCTGTTCGAAATCATCGAGATTGAGATGGCCGATAATCGTATCAAAGCTATCGAGGATGAAGATCGGCCTGAACCCCCAGCCAGTCAGGTGATTCAGCAGCTCAATCAATCGGTAGTGCCACGAGACCGGGCTGGATGGTTCGGGTGCAGCCGGTGGGCGCGAGCCCTCTTCATCGAAGAGCCGATCGCGGGCACGACCGATCATGCTGCGTAATGCGGCCAGGTTCATCGGCAGCGGCGGTGGGATATCATCGAAGCGAATGAGATGCAGATCGGCGATATCCAGCAGGGTTGCGAGTGTACGCATCGCCTGAGTATAGAGCTGTTCGAAGAGGTTGAACCGGCCACGTTCATCGAACTCGACATATTCGAGTGGTAGTGTGACGAAGAGCAGGTATTCGGGCGCTGCGCGGAAGCGGGTGCCGATCGACCCGCCGAATGCGCGGCGGGCGCCATCGGGGTGCGCCAGATAGCCGAGCATGAGGGTTTTGCCAAAGCCCCAGGGGCCGACCAGCGATACTGCTGCCGGGCGCTCGGCGCTGATAGTTGCCAGGATCCATTCGAGTTCATCACGCAGTCCGATGAAACGTTCTGGAGCGGCAAGCATGCCGGCCAGGAGCAGATCGTGCCGATAGGGATTCATGGAGTGGCTCCTTAACGGGTGGTACGCAGAAAGCGCCATACCAGCATCGCCCGAATGGCGATAACGCCATTGCGTTCGACAAGCAGATCGGGACGTTCGGCGAGGGCTGTAGCAAGCGCGGCGCCGCCGGCAAATTCGGTGGATTCTGCAAGGTAGGTGTGCAGCCTGTTGCGGCGCACCCCCTGGCCACGGCTATCGAGGATTGCGATAGCGCGCAGCACAGCCACCGTTGCCGGGGTACTATCGTTTGTCACGTGATGAAACACATCAGGATTAGCCGCGATCGTAGTAATAGCTTCTTCCACCAGATTCGACGGAATCTCCTGACGTTCGCGCAGGCGCAGCGCCATTTTACGGCGTTGCGCCTGGACGGCGGTAACGATCTGGCCACACACCAGATGAATATAGTATGGGTGGCCGCCGGTTTCGGCGATCAGGCGATCAAGGTCGGCTTCGGTGTAGGTCAGATGCATGCGAATCGGTGTTGTGATGAGATCACGGGCCTCTTCCTCTTCGAGGATGCCGAGCCGGATGTGCAGGCCGAGCTCGCCGAGGCGCAGCGGATCGATCTGATTGAGGCTGGCATCGGGCAAGGCGCAGACAAAAGCCAGATGCGGGTAGATGCGATCATTATTGAGCAGCGAACGCCACTGGTCGAAGAATTCGAGAGATGTGCCCTGCAGCTGCAACCGCCGTACGAGCGTGCCAAGTTCGTCGATCAGCACGACAAAGCGAGGGATATCGCCACGGGCGCGGAGCGCTTCGACAAACCCGATAAAGTGTTTGATCGGATCGCGGGTGATCTCGGAGGCCTTGAGCGGAGCGGTTCGGCCGCGTGGGGCGGCATGCTGGATCAACAGCTCGGAGAGATGCGCCACCAGCTGAGGGAAGTGCAGCTCGCTCGTCGGCAACCCCTGCAGATCAAGAACCGCCGGCACGGTAAAGCTCTGCAGGTGATAGCGCCCGAGATGGTGTAGGAGTGACGATTTGCCGATCCGTTTGGGGCCGTGCAGCAGCACGTGATTGGCGGTGCCGGCTTCATCGAGGCGCGCAACAATACGATTGACGATCGTGTCGCGGCCAACGAAGAGCGGCCAGCGGCCAACCGGCTGCAGGCTGTAGGGGTTGTCGAGCGGCTGATTAATATGCACCCCTTCGTCGATGACGGTGACCGCCTGGATCTCGACATGGCGGCGGCCGGGAAGCGCATCAAGGGCACGGCGTACGGCATCGACCCGGCTATTGATGGCTGTTTCGAACGAGAAGCGGATGCGCGCCAGGTGCGGCTCGGGGACGGTCGCCTCGAAGGCGCGGATGTTGATCGAGCCAACTGCTTCGAGGGCACTCGTGAGGGTATGGATAAGCCCTGGCTGATCCCATCCCTCGTAGATGACATCAGCAACATGGGCATGGTCGTCGGTCGGCTTCCAGGCCAGGGGCATGCCGCGCCCAGCCGCTTCGGCGCAATCGGCACGATGGATCGCCAGTTGCCGGCCGCCCTGAACTTCGATGGCAATCGGTATATGCGGCGGATGCGGCCGGCAGCAGACGGCGAGGCGGATGCGGTTGATCCGGGCGATAGTTTCGGGCGGCAGAGCCGCAAGATCGATACGCGGTACGAGCAGATGCTCGATGATCAGGCGTGCCAGGAAGTCGGGTGCTTCCTCGCCGCGCGCTACCGCCCGATAGTAGACATCGGCGTTCCAATAGCGGCGGGCGGCACAATATTCCGCCAGGCGCTGTTCGATCGTGACCTCACTGACATTGATCTGCTGTTCGGCAAGCTGGCGGGTCAACACTTCGCGAAAGATTTTACGCCCGCGTTCGACACCGCGATGATCCTTTTGCAGGTCACGGCGAATATGGCTACAGGCACCGGTCGAGCTGGCCTGATCAAGAAGCCGTGGGTCGATTGCCGCCTCGTGCTGCTCGTGCAATACCTCGCAGACATCGCCACACGCGAGCAGCTCGCCGGGTGATGAGCGATGGCCATTGACCAGTGCGCCACGGCAATAGACGCCGAGACTGGAATGGACATTCACGGCAAAATCGATCACGGTTGCACCGATCGGCAGCAGGATCGCTTCGCCTTTGGGAGTAAAGACGAAGATCTCTTGCGAACGACCATTGTAGGCATCGATCAGATACTGCCGATCTTCGCGCCATGTGGTCGGCACATTGCTGGTAGCCTGCCCGGTCAGATCGGCCAGAATTCCATTGTGGTTGAACCGATCCATCGAACCGGTGAGCAGCCGGATATCGATCGGTATGCGATAGTTGCCAAACGGTGCCGCATGGCGTTCGATCAGAGTGTGGATCGCCTGGTAGCCATTGGCCTTGGGCCCGCCGATATAATCGCGCAGGCGGCTGCCGATCACCATACTGACCCCATTGATCGCACCGAGTGCGCGATAGCACTCTTCGTCGGTTGCGAGGATCAGCGCGACGACATCGAGCCAGGGCAGGTGGCCGGGGTGAGCTTCGCGCCCTTCGCTGACGATCTTCGAGACCGACCAGGGGCGGCGGTCGATCTTGGCCATGAGGCCGCGTGAGCGCAGCAATGCGTCGAAGTCGCCCGACATTTCGGTAAAGAAGACTTTACGATCGGCTGCCGAATCTTCGAGCAGACGCTGGGCGGCGCGGGCGGCGAGCGGGTCGTTGCGATAGACATGCGCATCGAGCAGGGGGGTGCGGATATTCCACATGCCGAGCCGGGCGCAGGCATGGGCAGCTGCGATCAATACCTCGGGGCTCGTGCGTGGATCGGCTTCATCGGCCTCATCGAGCCGCGACAGCAGTTCGGTGATCTTGAGCATGGCTGCCGTTGGTGCAAGGTAGCAGAGCATCCAGAGCTTCCAGATCGGAGCGATCTGTTGCAGTGATGGCCGCGGTGTCGGGCCGGCAAACTGTGCCAGCGCGGCAGCAAGCGTGCCGGCGTCGGCACCGAAGCGCTGCGTAACCTGCGACGCGGTGATGGTGCCACGCTCGATCAGCCGCATCAGCATGCCGACCGCAATGATCTCTTCGGCAAGATTCCAGGAAGCCAGGCGCGCTGCAATGCGCTGGTAGAGCGGCGCAACGACGGTACCAGCCGGCAAGAGCCCGGCTACATCGGGCAGACGATCCATGCGTGCGATTGAGCGGCCACCGGCTGCCATATCATGCCCCCGCTTTGTCTGTTTGATCAGTCGTGCTGCACGACGATCAGAACCACTGTTGTGCCATCCCCCCGCCGTGCGCCGCTAGTATACAAAGAACCTCGAATCCCTGCAAGTTTTGTGTCAGATAGTACTAAGGCACTATTGCATAACCATGAACAACTCCTCATGATAAGATAACAGTATTCTTATATTTATCTTACTTCACGATACTGCGATACGCCCAGGCCATGGCACAAGGTTGCGATAGCTCTGGGGGGATTCGTAGCTCATGGTAAAGCCGTGCAGCAGAAGGTTTGTGCTCTGTTGGATCGGACAGCCGCAAGCGATGAACTGCACTCAGATCATGCCATATTTGTGCTTGACGTGTGGAGGGTTGCTGTATTATACTTTGGTTAAGTAAGTTTATATAAGAAACTTACTACAGGAGGAGGGCTTCATATGAGTGTCTTCATCCAATTCTTCCTGATCTGCCTTGCGATTCTTCTGCTCATACGCGCCTTTGACAATCAACACACCGACACACCACGATGGGTCACAGGGCGTCATTCGGCTGAGCCGACATCAACCGGCTGCGGATTCCTCCTCACGGTGTTGGCCGGGGCTGTTGTGTTACTGCTGATCATCCATCAACTCACCGGCGGATCATTCATGACCAACGGGTACTAACATCACCCTTGCAGCGGCTCGGAGCGAACGTTTCAAACTGCAACTGATCGAGTGGGCGGTAGCGATACTCTGGCCCTTTGGTGTGATCATACTGGTACTGGCGGGTGCCGTGGCCGGCCTTGTCCGACGTACCATACGCACATCGATTGCATAGATTTTGGTGCGTTCTACTGTGGCTTTGCTGCAGTAGAACGCCTTGTATATGCCTTGTATATGCCCTGCACCGTATCTGTGTATCTTGACACAAAGTTTTATATCTCGTATAGTACGCCAACCGAATGATAGATTTGATAGTTTTGCAAGCTTTCCGCGTCGAAACGAAAGCAGACGGCATGGGGCAGTTGGCACATACCGAGATAGATGGTTTGCGGGTCGTTGTGATTGGTGGTGGGATCGCCGGTTTAAGCGCCGCCTACTATCTCACGCGGCAGGCGCAGGAAGCCGGGCTAGCGGTAGGATGCACACTGATCGAGCGTGACAACCGGCCGGGCGGGAAGATCATCACCGAGGCGATTGATGCCGACGGCACCTTTCTGGTCGAGGGCGGGCCGGATTCATTTGTCGGCCAGAAGCCATGGGCGATCGAGCTGGCGCAGGAGCTCGGGCTTGGCGATCAGCTGATCGATGCCAATCCGGTGCATCGATCAACCTACCTGTTATGGCGTGGTCGGGCTGAGCCATTACCCGAAGGGATGCTCATGGTTGTGCCGACGCGCATAACCCCTTTTCTGCGTTCACCACTGCTTTCGCCACTCGGTAAACTGCGCATGGCATTCGACATGCTCATTCCCGCCCGGCGTGATGGAGCCGACGAGTCGCTGGCCGATTTCATTCGGCGGCGGCTTGGGCGCGAGGCGCTCGAACGGCTTGCCGAACCGCTTATGGCCGGTATCCACAGTGCCGATGCCGAGCGGCAGAGTCTGCTGGCGACCTTCCCACGGTTCCGCGATATCGAGCAGCGGCATGGCAGCCTGATCCGTGGCATGCTGGCGGCAAAACGTGCGCCGCGCCCGGCAGATGGTCGTTCCTCGCGCTTTGCCGCTTCGCCGTTCGTCACATTTCGTGGTGGTATGGGCAGCCTGATCGAGGCACTTGTCGCACAGATCAAGGCACAGATCATCTATGGAACCAGTGTGGCCGAACTGCGGCATGATCCAAGTGCCGCACATGCCTACCGGCTGCGGCTCAGCGACGGCCAATGGCTCGAAGCCGACGCCGTGATACTTGCGACCCCGCCGGCCGCTGCTGCCGACCTGCTTGCGCCGGGCAGGCCGGATCTGGCTGCCGGATTACGGGCGATTCGCAGTGTCTCGACCGCGACCATTTCGTTGGGCTTCCGCCGCAGCGATGTTGGCACCCTGCTCGACGGTTACGGCATGGTGATTCCGCGGGGTGAAGGGCGCAAGATCAACGCAATCACAATGACATCGACCAAATTCGCCGGCCGCGCACCCGACACTGGTGTGCTGGTGCGGCTCTTTGTCGGTGGTTCGCGTAACCCGGCGACCTTTGCGTATGACGATCAGCGTTTGCAGGCGCTGGCACGTGCCGAGCTGCGCGAGATCCTGGGGATCAGCGCCGAGCCGTTGTTATGCCGGATCTACCGCTGGCCGCATGGCAACCCGCAGTATGATGTCGGCCATCTCGAACGCATGGATCGGCTCTGTGATGCTCTGCCGGCCGGTATGGCCCTGATTGGCGGCGCCTATCGTGGGGGCGGCATTCCCGATTGTATCCGGCAGGGGCGCGAGGCGGCCGGGCAGGCGCTGGCGTTCCTGCGTGCGCAACCGCAGCTGGTGGAGTAAGGGTTATGGATCTGCGGGCCGATCACGAAACCGATGAACAGACTGAATGGTTATCGCTGCACGAAGCAAGCGAACAGCTTGGAATCGCCACTTCGACCTTACGGCGCTGGGGGGATGCCGGCAAGGTGGCGATGAAGCGCACCCTCGGCGGGCATCGGCGCTTTCCGCGCGCGGCGATTGAGCGCCTTGCAATGCATGCCGCACCGGCGCAGATCGTACCGGCGGCACTGCGCAGCAGCCCCGGCATGTGGGGTGTCGATGAAGGCGAGATGGCGCGGCAAGACTGGCATGCGCGGCTTGTGGCGCGGCCGGGTGCCGATCGGATGCGTGGGCTTGGGCAGCGCTTGCTCGGGCTCTTGATCCAGTTCATCAACCGCCAGCAAGAAGACCAGCGCTTTCTTGCCGAAGCGCGCAGTGTCGGTGCCAACTATGGCCGCGAGGCACGCGAATCGCATATCAGCATGCACGATATGGTCGAAGCGTTTCTCTTCTTCCGGCACAGTTTCGCCCAACTGGCATTGCCGTTGCCGGGGATCTCGCAGCCGACCGATCTTGATGAGGCGGCGGCGCTGCATCGCCGGATCGACCGTTTTATGGATGCGACACTCCTGGGGACGATTGCCGGGTATGAAGAGGGTGGGAGCAGAACAGAGGATTGATGTGCAACTTGTGATACTTGGCGTTCATCAGCGCACTGCACCGATTGCCATTCGCGAACAACTTGCCTTCAGCGCCGACCGGATGGAGCCGGCACTTGCAGCACTGCACGAATATGCCGACGAAGGCTTCATCATTTCGACATGCAACCGGGTTGAGATCTGTGCGCTGGCAAGTAGCGGCGGGGATCTTATCGCCCAGCTTACCCGGTTTCTGGCTGCATGGCATGGCATTGATGCCGCGCTGATTGTGCCGCACCTGTACAGCTTCAGCGGTGCTGCGGCGGTCGAACACCTTTATCGGCTGGCAGCCGGCCTTGATTCGATGGTTGTCGGCGAAGATCAGATCGTAAGCCAGTTAAAGGAAGCCCTGATGGCGGCACATCTGCACGGCACGATCGGGAGCGTGCTGCATCGACTGTTGCATAGCGCACTGGCGACCGGCAAGCAGGTGCGGACCAACACCGGCATCAGCCGGAACCATCTTTCGGTTGTTTCGGTGGCGCTCGACCTGGCGCGCATCGAGCGCGGCCAACTGGCGCACGAGCGTATCCTGCTGCTTGGCGCGGGGCATATGGCCGAGCTGGCATTAAAGCACCTGCGCAGCGAGACCGCCGGCCAGCTGGTGATCATCAACCGCAGCTTTGCGCGTGCCGAGGCACTGGCGTATCAGTATGGCGCAACGGCCTGGCCGATCGAACAGCTCGAAGCAGCGCTGATCGCCAGCGATATTGTGATCTGCTGCACCTCGGCACCGCGCCCACTGATCGATACCGCCATGGCGGCGCGAGCGGCGGCGGGGCGGCAGCGGGCGCTGCTGTTGCTCGATCTCGCCGTGCCGCGCGATGTCGAACTGGCGGTACGTGCTGTAGCGGGGGTGGTGCTGTATGACGTCGATGACATGGCCCCGATCTGTGAAGCCAACCGCGCCGCACGCAGTGCGGAAGTCGAACATGCCGAGCAACTGGTGGCCGAGGCGGTTAGTCGTTTCATGGAGTGGTGGAGCACCCAGCAGGTCGTGCCGACCATTCGCGCTATTCGCGAGCGAGCCGAAGCGATTCGTGCCGCCGAGATCCAACGAACACTGGCGCGTTGCCCCGAGTTGTCGGATGCCGAGCGCCAGGCGATCGATGCTCTTAGCGCAGCGATTGTGAACAAACTGCTGCACGATCCGATCGCTACCCTGAAGGACCCGGCCGCCGGTGAAGAGATCCGCGTTGCGGCACAACGGTTGTTTCAGGTATCGCTTGAGCCGTCGTAGGCAGGGCGACAGCGCAAAACACAAGCAAAGAACGAGGGAGAGAGTAATGGAGCAAGAATCGAACAATGGCCCGCTTTTTGTGCAATTTACGGCATTTCGCGTCGATCCGGCGTGGCGGCGGCTTGCGGCCGGGGCGCGTGCCGATGGGCGTGAAGCATTTGCACGGGTAGTGGAAGAGGCTGCCGGGATCACCAGTTACCCCTACAGCACGATCGGCTTCAAGGTGAATGCCGACTTCCTGCTGTGGCGCAAGGGCAATGATCCGGTGGCGATGCAGGAACATACCAGCCGGTTGCTCAATAGCGGCATCGGTGTGTATAGCGAGATTACGATCCAGTACTTCGGCTTCACGCGTACATCGACCTACACGCGCCGGCCGACATCGCAAGAGCAGGCGATTGATCTGGAAGACCGCCAGACCTACCTGATCGTCTATCCGTTCAGCAAGACGACCGAGTGGTATCTGATGAGCCGTGACGCACGCCAGGGGATGATGAACGAGCATATGCGTATCGGCCATGAGTATGAAGATGTGCGCCAGGTGCTGCTGTATACCACCGGCCTCGACGACCAGGAGTTCATTGTGGCGTATGAGACCGAAAGCCTGCCGCGTTTTAGCGAGCTGGTAGTGGCTTTGCGCAATACCGAAGCACGCCGCTATACCCTGCGCGACACCCCGATTGTAACGGCAGTTCACCGGCCGTTGCGTCAGGCACTTGATCTGGTGTAGGGCGTCATGCAACCATACCACACGAAACATCCCCACCGACGAACTGAAAGGGCCGTGCTGTGATCAACCACCGTTTTCTTCGGGCGTGCCGCCGCGAGCCGACCGATCGCACGCCGCTGTGGTTTATGCGGCAGGCCGGGCGTTATATGCCCGAATACCGCGCCATCCGCGAGCGTTACGGCTTCCTCGAAATGGTCAAGAACCCTGAAGTGGCGGCCGAGATCAGCATGCAGCCGGTTCATGCGTTTGCTATCGATGCGGCGATCATCTTTGCTGATATTCTCCCGCCGCTTGAGGGGATCGGCCTGCAACTCAGCTTTGCCAAGGGCGAAGGGCCGGTGATTCACAACCCGCTGCGTTCGGCGGCCGATATTGCCGCACTGCACGACTCCGACCCACGCGAGACGGTTGCCTATACGTTGCGGGCCATCGAGCTGCTGAAGCGCGAACTCGCTGGTCGCCTGCCGCTGATTGGCTTCAGCGGCGCACCCTTCACGCTGGCAAGCTATGCGATCGAGGGTGGTTCGACGCGTGAATTCCGCCGCACCAAAGGGTTGATGTACACCGACCCAGCGGCGTGGCACATGCTGATGACGAAACTCGCCACCCTGATCACCGATTATCTGGTGGCACAGGTTGATGCCGGCGCCGATGCGCTCCAGCTTTTCGACAGCTGGGCCGGCGCGCTGGCACCCGGTGATTACGCCGAATTTGTGCTGCCGTATGTGCAACAGGCGATCAACGGGGTGCGCCAACGGCTTGGTGACGCGACACCGCCATTGATCTACTTCGGCACCGACATGTCGGGCATGCTCGGCATCCTGCGCCAGACCGGTGCCGATGTGCTGGGGGTCGATTGGCGTATCACGCTCGATGATGCCTGGGCGCAGATCGGGCCGGGGATCGCGGTGCAGGGGAATCTCGATCCGCAGCTGCTTTTTGCACCATGGCCGTTGCTCGAACGCCGCGCCGCCGATATTCTGCAGCGTGCCGCCGGCCGCCCCGGCCATATCTTCAACCTGGGGCATGGCATCCTGACGGAAACACCGGTTGAGCATGTGCGCCGGCTGGCGGAGTTTGTCCACGAGGCGACGGGGTAGCACAGATGCCCGGAATGAACCACGAATAATACGAATAATACGAATAATTGAGTAATACTTCAGTCGTTATTCGTGCTATTCGTGGTTGCTGATAATATTACATCCAATATGTTCAGTTTCATTCCACAGGAGGTATATAGATGCAGGAATCCGCACCCCCATACGGCATTCTGTTGATGGCCTACGGCACGCCCAATACCCTCGATGATGTCGAGCCATACTATACCCACATCCGTGGCGGGCGTACGCCGAGCCCCGAGGCGCTTGAGAATCTGCGTGAGCGCTACCGGCTGGTCGGCGGGCGTACCGCACTCAACGATGTGACCTTCAGCGTGCGTGATCGGTTGCAGGAACAGCTCGACCGCGCTGCGCCCGGCCGCTACCGGGTGTATGTCGGCATGAAGCATTGGCACCCGTTCATCGCTGAGACAGTCGCCGAGATTGCACGGGATGGGATACGTGAGGTATTGGCGATTGTGCTGGCACCACACTACGCAAAGATGAGTGTCGGTGCCTATCGTAAGTATGCCGAACAGGCATTGGCCGAACTTGCCGAACCGTTTGAGTTCAAGTTGATCGAGCGCTGGCATGATCATCCGGGGTATCGCATGCTGATCGGCGAGCGGATCAGTGCCGCCCGTGAGCGGCTGCCGGCCGAGCTACGCAGCGATGCACGGGTGCTCTTCAGCGCCCACAGCCTGCCGGAGAAGATCCTGAGCTATGGTGATCCCTACCCCGACGAACTGCGCGAAAGCGCTGCCGGTATTGCCGAACTGCTTGGACTGCCGGCATGGAGCTTCTGCTACCAGAGCGCCGGCATGACCGGCGAACCGTGGCTTGGGCCGGATATTCTCGATTACCTCGAAGTACTGCATGCCGAGGGAGTCCGGGCTGTGATCAGCGCGCCATTCGGCTTCGTTGCCGATCACCTCGAAGTGCAGTGGGATATCGACACCGAAGCACAGCAGAAGGTTGCTGAGCTTGGTATGCACCTGGTGCGAATCGATATGCCGAATGCCGATCCGGAATTCGTCGATATTATTGCTTCACTGGTCGCTACCCACGTACCGGTCGCACCGACACACTAAAGGAGTTTTGCATGGCTGCGACCCTGATCGGTACGATCACCATTGGTACCCGCGCCAGCAAACTGGCGTTGGCACAGACCAACCTGGTGCGTGATGCACTGATTGCTGCAAACCCGTCGCTTGATGTTGCGGTGCAGCATATCACCACACGCGGCGATATTATTCTCGATCGGCCACTGAGTGCAATTGGCGACAAAGGCCTGTTTGTTGTCGAGATCGAAGAGGCCATGCGTCGTGGCGAGGTCGATCTCGCGGTGCATAGTGCGAAGGATCTGCCGTCAGAGCTACCGGACGACATGGTACTGGCCGTGTTTCCCGGCCGGGTTGATCCACGCGATGCATTGATCAGCCATAATGGCCGAAAGCTTGCCGAACTACCGCATGGCGCAACGGTCGGCACCAGCAGTTTGCGGCGCGCCTGCCAGCTGCGGGCATTACGCCCCGATCTGCAGATTCGCGATCTGCGCGGCAATGTTGATACCCGGCTGCGGAAATTGCATGAAGGGCAGTACGACGCAATTGTGCTGGCGGCGGCCGGCCTCGAACGGCTCGGGCTAGCGGCAGAAGTGAGCGAATGGCTTGACCCGCAACAGATGCTGCCGGCAGTTGGCCAGGGGGTACTGGCGATCGAGACCCGCGCCGGTGATCAGCGTGTTGCGGCGCTGCTCGCACCACTCGATGATCGGCAGGCACGCGAGGCGATTACCGCCGAACGTGCCTTTCTGGCACAGATCGGCGGCGGCTGTCAGATCCCGGTGGCCGCCTATGCCGTGCATGTCGCTGATGGGCTGTGGGTACGCGGCATGATCGGTGCCCGCGATGGGCGCATGGTCTGCGGTGAACGCTATGGGTCGCTCGACCAGCCCGAGGTGCTCGGCAGAACCCTGGCGCACGAACTGCTGGCAGATGGCGGCCGTACCCTGCTTGCAGAGGTAGAGGGGTAGCACTGTGTTGCCGCTGGCCAATCGACGCGTGATTGTGACACGGGCGGCCGAGCGAGCCGGTACCCTGATCGATGCCTTGCGCCGCCATGGCGCGACCCCGTTCGTCTGCCCGATGATCGCTAGCCAGCCACTCGCCGATCCGGCAGCCCTCGATGCAGCCCTGGCGCGGCTTGCCGATTACGACTGGCTGATCGTCACGAGTGCAGCGGCGGGTGGTGGATTGACCAGCCCGCGCAGCGGCCCGCACCCACGCCCGGCCCCGCGGGTCGGGGGGGGCCGGCCGGCCACCGCCCCCGCGCCTGGGCC
>CALLZL010000230.1 GCA_937859575.1 uncultured Chloroflexota bacterium | reverse complement strand
CATTGCACTGCTCAACCGGCGCAACCAGTTCGTCCTGACCGGGCTGGGGATCGCGAGCACGAATATCACGATTGTGGCCGGCATCCTGGCGGCACACTATATCCCGGGTGTCGGGATCTATGGGCCGACTCTCGGGGTGGTGGCGGATGCATTGATCCAGATCGCCCTTCTGTTGCCGGGGGTGGCGGCCAATCGGCTGCGGCTCCGCCCGGCATGGGATCTGGCCGACCGGCGGCTGCGCCAGGTGATCCGGCTGCTGATTCCCAATGGTCTGTCGGCCATGGTGAACTACGCCGGTGGGATCGTCGATACCGCATTTGCCACGCTGGCTCGCGAGGCAGCCGGCCTGCCGGCACTACACAATGCACTGCTCCTGATCGGCCTGCCGCTCCGCTTACTGGGCATTGCCCTGGCTCAGGCAGCTTTCCCACGCCTGGCGGCGCATGCTGCCAATGGCGCTTGGCAGCACATGCACGCCACCCTGCGCCGTGCCTTATTGGCCGCCGTCGGCATGGCGGTACCGACCCTCCTGGGGCTTTTGCTGGCCGGCCGCGAGCTGATACGGGTATTGTTTGAACGGGGGCGTTTCGATGCCGATGCTGGCGGTCTGACGTATGCCATGCTGGCGATCTATGCACTGGGATTGCCGGCGTATGTCGCGACCGAGGTTCTGACGCGGGCACTGATTGCGCTCCACGATACCATCACACCATTGCTGACCAATCTATTGCAGACCTTCTGGCGGGTGGTGCTGATCTGGCTGTTGCTCGAACCGGCCGGTGTAGCGGCGATTCCGATCGCCTTTGCCGTCACCTCGGCATGCGAGACCCTGCTGCTCGGCATGGTGCTGTTCAGGCGTCTGCGTCGGTTGCAGTCATTACCAGCAGCAGGTTGAGGTCGCGATCCACATGTGCCTGCCAGCCGAATGGAATAATCGTTGTCGCGTCGAGTTGAACCACAATGGCCGGGCCGCCGATCGAATACCCTACCGGCAGCGTATCGCGCTGATACAGGCCAACATCGGTTGGTGTGTCGCTGTTGCCGGCCAGTGCAGCCACAACGATGCGCATAACCGGTGGTGTGTCGCCGGCTATTGCGCTGGTTGGAGTTTCCGGCAGCTCTGCGCGGCCGGCGCTTGCCCGTACCCGTAGTAGCACCGCTTCGAGGCTGCGGTCGGGTTGGGCATGGCCGTAACGTTGTTCGTGCAGGGTGTGAAAGTGGCTTGCGGCAGTGGCAATGGCATGCTGATCGAGCCGGATCGGCGTGCCCGCCGGCCACTCAGCCAGCGGTGTCGTCAGTTCGTGCGATTGGCCGGGGTAGCGCATGTCGAGTGCTGCTTCGATGCGGCAGGCTGCGATCGCTTCGCCATCGGTGTGCAGTGCATCAAGTAATTCGCCGGCCAGTGAGCTAATCTGTTCTTCGAGTGCGGCAGGTGTGATCTGTTCGAGCGGCAGCATCAATGTACGCACCGTGTCACGGCTCACCTCAGCCGTCAGCATGCCGAGTGCCGACAAAACGCCGGGATACCGTGGAATGAGCACACGCCGGATACCAAGCGCTTCGGCCAGGTAGGCGGCATGGAGCGGCCCGGCACCGCCGAAAGCGACCAGTACACAGTCGCGCGGGTCTTCGCCGCGTTCAACCGAGATCGTACGGATCGCCCGTTCCATTGCCGCATTGGCAACACGCACCACGCCGCTTGCGGCGCGTCGGAGTGCCGCCGGATCGGTCGGATCGCCGCCAAGCGCCTCGGCAAGCGGTGCAAAGGCAGCCCGGGCACGGTCTTCCGCAAGCTGCATGCGGCCGCCTAGAAACGCGCCGGCCTGCAGCCGGCCCAGGATCAGATTAGCATCGGTAACCGTCGGGCGGCTGCCGCGGCCATAGCAGGCCGGCCCCGGATCGGCACCGGCGCTCTCGGGGCCGACACGCAGCGCCCCGCCGGCATCGATACGCGCCAATGATCCGCCGCCTGCACCAACGGTATGAATATCAAGGCTCGGCAGGCGCACCGGCAAACCGCCGACCCGCGACTCAGGGCTGCGCGGCAGGCTGCCGTCGCATAATGCGACATCCGTCGAGGTGCCGCCCATGTCGAAGGTGATGATTCGCTCGAACCCGGCGCGCCGGGCGATACTGCGTGCGCCGACGATCCCGCCGGCCGGCCCCGAGAGTGTCGCACGTGCCGGCAGCTCGCGGGCGGTCGCCGGCCCCATGCTACCGCCGTCGGAGCCCATGATGCGTAGCGAATGCACCCCGGCTGCCGTCAGTGCGGTACTGAGCCGACCGATATAACGGTCGAGCGCCGGAGCCACATACGCATTCACGACGGTAGTGCTGGTGCGTTCGTATTCGCGTGGTTCGGCGACGATCCGGTGTGATGCCGAGATGAAGAGGTCTCGATGACTGCCGTGTGCGGCGATCGCCGCGGTAACCGCCTGCTCGTGAGCCGGGTTGGCGTAGCTGTGCAACAGGCAGATCGCTACTGATTCGATCGGCAGTGCAAGCACCTGTTCAACCAGTGCAGCAAGCCCGGCCGGATCGATTGGCTGCACCACACTGCCGGTGAAGTCGAGGCGTTCGGCGAGTTCGAGCCGCCATGCGGCCGGTACCAGCGCCGGTGGGCGAGCCGTATCGAGGTTATAGAGCTCGGGGCGTTCTCCGCGCCCGATCGCCAGCAAGTCGCCGAAGCCATGGGTGGTGATCAGTGCAGTGGCGGCACCACGCCGTTCGAGCAGTGCATTGGTGGCAACCGTTGTGCCATGCACGATCTGCGCCGGTGCGCCGAGATCGGCAACACCGGCGAGCAGCGCATCTGCCGGGTCGGCGGGGGTACTCAGCAACTTGTGGATCGTGATATGCCCGTTGCGTAGCAGGACGAAATCGGTAAAGGTTCCACCAATATCGATGCCGAGAATATCGGTCACGGTGCGATTCCGCTGATCAGCGATCCGGATTGTGCCAGTTTGATGCGGGTGCCGGCGGCGAGATCCCAGAACCAGAGCACACTGCGTGTTTCATGTTCGGCACGAGGGCCGCGTGGGGTTCCCGGCATGTCGTCGCTGGTGACATACGCCAGGCCGCCGCCTATCATGCGTGCGTCACCGAAGCCGCCGATGGATGTACCAAGTGCGACGATCCGATCGCTCCCGCTGCTGGTACGCACATGCAGGGTGTACGACTGGGCAACACTGCTCGCGCAACGGGTTGTCAGGTAATAGAGCGCGCCATCGGCGCTCCAGGCAAACGGGCGGGCCCAGTACACCCCGCCGACCGGGCTCAGCCCTTCGATCTCCTGGCCGTCGGCGTCGAGCAGCAAGAGATCAGCCCCCGACCCATCGGCACGCAGCCCTTCGACGGCAATCGCGCTGCCATCGGGTGCAACCAGCGGTTTGCCGAGGGTGCGATAGCGATCGCCACGCACCAGTTCGGCACCGATATCACGCTCGTTGCCGGCAGCATCACGCAGGAAGATCGTCACACGGCCATCTTCCGCAGTTGCACGATAGACAAGGCGCTGGGCATCGAGCCACTGCGGGTCGCTGCGGCTCCACTCATCCCCGGCGGGGGTTGCCCGCCGCTCGCTGGCACCGTCGCGGGTCGCGATAGTATAGATGCTGAGACGTGGTGGCACGGCACCGGTTTCATCGACACTAAATGCAATCGTGGCGCCATCCGGTGCGATGACGGGTGCCGCACAGGCGCGGCCGGGTGCGGCGAGTTGACGCTGATCACGACCATCGGTCGTGATGGCCCAGAGCGTTGCCGGTGCCTGGCTTTCGCCGCTATCGGCACCCGGGATCGCCGCACAGAAGGCGATCAGGTCATGCTGCTGATCGACGGCCATGGCGTTCACACCGCCATACTGATCGGCACGTAGTGCTTCGGTGAGATTGGTGGCGGCACCATCGGTAAAGCGCCAGATATCACCATCCTGTAGGTAGAAGATCGGTAGGGCTGGCGCGGCGGCCGCTGTTTGCGACTCGATCTGGAGCATGTCGCTGGCCGGGCCAATCGGCGATGTCGTTGCGACACGCAGTTCGAGGCGTAGTGGATTCTCGCGCAACGCCAGAGCAAACGGCAGCGGCTGATCAAGGCCGAGTGTCAGGGTCGCGCCGACCTCGCTGTTGGGGTCGTAGCTGATCTCGATACTGCGGAGAATTGTCGTGCCCGAGAGTTCACGAGTAGGGCTGACGACCGACGAGCGGAAGGTATCGTCGTGGAGCCAGCCGTCAAGCTCGATCTGCAGCACATAGGGCGAACTCAATGGTGCGCGGCCCACTTGCGGCACGATGGTGCGGCTCTCGATACAGCGGGCAGTCGCATGGGGTGGTGCGGTATCGGCAGCAACTTCGAGGCCGATGTCGATCTGCTCGAACGCAATATCTACAGTGGTCGAAATTGTGCTGATACCAGCCGAAAAGCGCCCGGTGCCATCATCGCCGGCCAGTGTCGCCTGCTGGTCACACAGGCTGAAATCGGCCAGCGCCGGATCGGGCGTCGGCGTTGGGGGGAAGGGCGTCGGCGATGGAATCGGTGTCACCGTTGGTTCAGGTGTACTGGTGGGTGTCGGCGATGGGCCGATCGTTGGTGTACTGGTGTTGGTCGGAACCGATGTACTGGTGCTGGTTGGCGTCGGCGTCACCGAAGGCGTCGATGCCTGGAGTGTCTCGAAGCTGCGGATGCGCTCCTGATCGGCGATCGATGTCTGCTCGCAGCCGGCAACCAGGAGCAGCAACAGGCAACTGAGCCATACAAGGGCGTGATTGCGGTTCATGCAGTATCCGCTTATATTCAGGCCAACCAGGTTGGCAGTGCGATAACGAGGCGGTTATTCCTCGTTCGGAACCGTGACCTTGATCCAGCCGCGCCGCATGGCATACACCACCGCCTGGGTACGATCATTCACGGCCAGTTTACGCAGAATCGACGAAACATGGTTCTTGACGGTCTGATTACTGATATCGAGGCTGGCGGCGATCTCTTTGTTGGTATGGCCGGCAGCGATCAGTTCGAGGACTTCGAGTTCACGCGGCGAGAGCGGTGAATAGACATTTTGTGTCTCTTCGTCAACGGCCAGCTGGCGAAAGGCACCGATCACCTGGGCCGCGACATCCGGCAGCGAAAGCACGAGATCGTTGATCGGGTAATCGCCACGTCGCACCTGCTTCAGCGCCTGTAGCAAGAGATCAGGTGTGACATTGCGTGGAATATAGGCCGCCACACCGGCACGAATCGCCTTGACGACTTCGAGGCCGTCCATGGTAGCGCTAAAGAGCACAATGCCGATATGCGGATGCGAACGCTTGAGGGCACGCGCAACTTCCAGCCCGTTCACACCCGGTAGATCAACCTCCATGAGTACCATATCGGGATCAACTGCATCGACAATCTGGATCGCCTGTTGCCCATTGCTTGCCTCACCGGTAATCTGGAATTCCGATGTCGCTGCAAGATGATGGCGCAGCCCTTCGCGAAAGAGCGTATGTGCGTGGACGAGAACGATTGAACTCGGGCTCACGCGTTTCTCCTGGAACAAGCTTTTACAGTGTAGCGTTGATTATACCTGATGCATCAGGGAACGACAAGATATCGTTGCAAACTCGTCGTCGTGGCAACGGCGGTGTAGGGCTTGCTGCAGACGCAACACCGGCTGCGGGGCAGCCCACGCTGCATGCTGAGAAGCCTTTATGATGCCGGCCGGATGCGACGCAACAACGCTGTGAGGCGGTCGTAATCATCCTTGAGAAGCGAGGCGACTTCGCGCCCGGCGCGTACCAGAAACGGGTGTGGATCTGGTCGGGCGCGTGCGGCGGCCCGGATGACAGCGGCGAGCAGTTCGTCACTTGGGATCTGGTAGGCGAACAGCAGTGTGCGGAAGAAATCGGTGCGCTCGCTGAAACGTACCAGTTCTTCGTCGCTGCATTGATAGACGCTATAGTGTACCGGTGGCGGTTGTTCCGGCAGGTACTGAAAGATGCGCTCACTGGCGATAAAGCCGACCGTGATTGCCGAGAATTCGGTCTGCAACACTTCCGCCAGATCGGGGTGTTCGTGGTAGATCTCGGCATCGTACAGATCACGCCCGGAATACGTGCGACCGCGTACCATCGCGCGCCCGCCCGGCTCTTTGCTGCCGGTGCGAATGTCGTACACCAGGCCATATACCGCACTATCGTTACTGCGTGCCTGTGCCCGAATCAGGGCACCAAACGGCGGAGCCGCCAGGAGCTCGTAAGCCCCGGCAGTAAAACTGGTCGTCGTCGCCTCGATGACTTCACCAATCCGCTGCTGCATGATCTCCCCTCCGACACAGTCTGCGCCGGTACTATAGCGGCCGCGAACACCCGTGTCAACTCGTGCGGGGGCCGAGTCTGGATCCGGCGAAGCCACACGCCTGCGTGGTATCCTCGGCAGGTCTTATTCGTCGAGGGCGAGCGCCGGTGCCGGGTGATCGAGTGCTGCCGGATCGGCCGATTGGGTGTTGAGATTGCTGCTGCCGGTGGAAAAGCGCCATGTGAAGGTGAAGGGGGTGGCATTATATATGCCGCTGACGCCGACAACGAAGATGGTGTTGGCAGGCAGTGCGGCATTGGGGGTAATGAGGATCCCTTTATGCCCGGCCGGCAGCGCGGTACTGCTGCTGTGGCCGAGTGGCGGGCCATTCTCGATCCGCAGGCTGGTTGAACCGATCGTCGGCGTCGGGCCGAAGTAGGGCCAGCCGAGGGTGATCGGGTAGTTGGTGGCCGGAATACCGCCCTGATTGGCCGCCGGGTAACGCACCGGCCACCCATTATAGGCGGCATCGGTACTGGTCTTTAGCTGCGAGAGCACATCGAGCGCCGCACCGGCACGGTTGGTGTCGCTGTCGGTATAGAAGCCAAACCCAAAGGCGGGTGTCGTCGGGTAGAGCAGCCACATGCGATGGCCTACCGAATGAGCCCAGCTATCGATCGCGTGGTTGATCTGCCAGAAGGGGTTGCTGCCGGCACCACCCATCCAGACATTTGCGTTCGCTGCGCAGCGCTGCCCATCTGCCGAAGCATAGGGCCGGCTGGCATTCTGGCTATGGGTGAGATCATCATTTTCGGCAACATAGCGTGCATGCTGCCAGCACTGGTCGCTGAGGCTGATTACTTCGCTCACCTCCGGTACACCGGCCGCCCGGCGATAGGCATTCACGAGTTGCAGCCATTCGGGCTCGGCGCTGATCGGCGGGCCATGCAGGGCGGGCAGGTAACTGCGTGGCGTCATGACGGCCGCCGGTGTGGCACTGCGGCTGGGTGTGATGCCGAATGCCGCCCCGAGCAGCAGGACGACAATGACTGCGAGATATCGAGTATGCCGGTGTATGTCTGTCAAGGTTGAGCCTTTGTACGATATGCGGTTGAGCCTTACGAGAGACAGATATCCAACGTCTGGTTCTGCCGACTCCAATTGGAGCATACGGGGTTTGGCATATCGGCGCAACATGACTTTCGGGTAGTCTGTGGGTAGGATCGTTAGAGCAACGTGTAGGAGTATTGATTCTGTTCCCATGCCGGCGCGCCGCCCGCGCTCTCAGCGATCAATCGTTTTGCACTTCGCTATAGAGCAACCGATCGCGTACCAAGAGATCGGCATAGGTTTCGCGGCGTTGTATCAGGCGTGCCCGGCCGGCCCCAAGTAAGAGCACCGCCGGGCGTGGTACCAGATTGTAGTTGCTTGCCATGCTGAGGGTATAGGCGCCAGCGGCGGCAACCGCCAGTGTATCGCCGACGGCGGCGTGGGGCAGCATGCAGCTGCGCAGCAGCACATCACCCGATTCGCAGTAGCGACCGGCAACATGCACCAGCTCGTCGGCGGTATCGGCGGCACGGTTGGCGAGCAGTGCCGTATAGCGTGCGCCATACAGTGCAGGGCGGATGTTGTCGCCCATGCCGCCATCGATATGCAGATAGCGTGTGGCATCGCTGCCGGGTGCGAGCGGCTTGCTGGCGATAATGGTATAGAGTGCCACCCCGGCACGGGCAATAATCGAGCGCCCCGGCTCGACCACCAGGGTCGGCAATGGCATACCACGTGCATGGGCACCAGCCGCCAGCGTTGTACCGATGCGCGCCGCATACCGTGCCAGATCCGGGCTGGCCTGTTCGGCGGTATAGGCGACACCCAGGCCACCGCCGGGGTTGATTTCGTGGATCGGCAATCCATAGTGATGCAGCAACCGGTGGGCACTATCGAGCAGCACGGTGATCGCCTGTTCGAACGGTTCGGTAGCGAAGATCTGCGAGCCGAGATGGGCATGCAGGCCAACCAGTTGCAGGCCGGCGGCACCGCGGATGCGCTGGGCGGCAGTATCGAGCATGTGCAGCGGCAGGCCGAACTTCGAGGTCGCATGGCCGGTCTGGATATGGTGATGGGTATCGGCAGCAATCTCGGGGCTCAGGCGCAGGGCAATCGCTTGTGGGGTCGGGCGGTTGGCGCACAGCCGAATCACGAGGTCGAGCTGATCGAGATTATCGATAATGATCTGGCCGACACCACCGTCGATGGCCGCCATAAGTTCGGCCGCCGGGGTGGCGTTGCCATGCAGATGGATCTGTTCGGCGGGAACCCCAGCATGGCGTGCAACCGCCAGTTCGCCGGCCGACACAACATCCAGGCCGAGTGATTCGCTTGCGATCAACTGAGCCAGGGCGGTATTGAGGAGCGCCTTGGCGGCATACTGCACACGTGTTTGGCCGGGGTAGTGCTGCGCCAGCTTGCGGCGATAGGTGCGGCATGCCGTACGGATGCTGAGTTCATCGAACAGGTAGAGCGGTGTGCCATAGGTTGCGGCGAGTTCGCCGGTATCACACCCGCCAATCTGGAGCTGCCCATGTTCGTTCAGCATGGCCGTGATCGGCCAGATCTCAGGTTCGTGCATACAAACACTCCGATATGCGGTATTCAGTTATTGCGGCGGGTGGTGCGAAAGAGGTTCCATACCGTATCGAGATCGGCGCGTTCACCCAGCAACAAAACCCGATCACCGGCCTGCAACACCGTGCTGCCCTGTGGCACGATCCCCTCGCCGTCGCGTGTCACCAGCACGACGAGTGCGCCTTTCGGCAGGCCGATCTCGACGACGGCGCGGCCGGCGGCCGGTGCATCGGGCGTGATTGTCAGTTCGGCAAGCCGGCTGCTGAGAGTCACTTGCGGCACAAACTCTTGTGGGTAATGGAAATCATGGCCGGCAATGGTGTTGACGCGCAACAGGCGTGCCATATAGGCGATGGTTGTGCCCTGGATGAGAACCGACGCCAGCACACTGAAGAAGACCAGGTTAAAGATCATGTCGGCACGCGGCACCCCCGCCAGCAACGGGAAGGTCGCCAGAATAATCGGCACAGCGCCACGCAGCCCGGCCCAGGCGACCATCAGTTTGGCGGCGAGATCCAGCTTGCTGAAGGCCAGAGCGATCAGCACACTGAGCGGCCGGGCCACGAATATCAGGAAGATTGCCACCAGCAGGCCATCGCCGGCTACCGGCAACAGGCGCGATGGGAAGACGAGCAGGCCGAGCGCGAGGAACATGGTGATCTGCATGAGCCAGGCCACACCATCGTGGAAGCGCAACAGGCTTCGTTTGTGAATGAAATCGGAGTTGCCGAACACGACCCCGGCAATATAGACGGCCAGGAAGCCGTTCCCGCCAAGCAGGTCGGCTCCGCTGTATGTCAGGAGCATCATGCCGATCGTCAATGCCGGGTAGAGCCCTTCGAGCGAGAGGCGAACCCGGTTGATTGCCACCGTCATCAGCCGCCCCATGGCATAGCCGGCAAGCCCACCGATCGACATCTGCAGCACAAACATGGGCACGAGATCAAAGAGCGATCGTGCCGGATTCATCAGAATACCGGTTAAGCCGATGGTGAGGAAGACCGCCATCGGGTCGTTGCTGCCCGATTCCAATTCGATCAGCGGTTCAAGATTATCGCGTAGTGCGACTTCGCGGGTACGCATCACACCAAAGACGGCGGCGGCATCGGTTGATGAAATAATCGCGCCGAGCAGCATGCCTTCGATCGGCGAGAAGCCGAGCACCATGGTCGCAAAGGCACCCACCAGCAGGGTACTGATGATCACGCCGACATTCGCAAGCGCCATGCCCTTGCCGAGCACCGGCCGGAATGTGCGCCAATCGGAGTCGAGCCCGCCGGAGAAGAGGATGAATGCCAGGGCGATCACACCGAGCGATTGCGCCGCACCGGCATCACTGAAGGGAATACCGCCCGGCCCTTCGGATCCGGCAAGCATACCGATCGCAATAAAAAAGAGCAGAGCCGGTACTCCGAGCCGCAACGAAGCTTTGCTGGCAATAATACTCAGAATGAGGAGCAGTGCGCCGATCAGCAAAGTGAGTTCGAGCGAGAGCGCCATGATACCTGCTTTCTCCTGCGTTACTGAGCTTCCGTCGTACAACCGGCACCACTGATGCAGATAGCACATTTGATTGTAGGAAGATTGTTCTGTATTTGTCAAACCAATGAAAAGAGTAGGCTGGGGTGGATGCGGCTCATGCATTTCGGCGGTACCCGCCGGACGTTGCGCATGCCCTGAGAGCGATATCAAGTATAATTCGCGACGATGAAACAGCTATGTGTGCGCCTGGTGATACTGCCGCTACTGGCGAGCATCGCGCTCGCCGGTTTCGCATGGGTCGATAATGAAGTCAATCGCGGAGTGACATTTCAGCCGGGCCGGCAGCCGGTGGCCTGGGCTGATGTGCCGCAACTCGGTGTGAATGCGTTCAACCTCCAGTTTGAACCGGATCCGGCCAATGTGACGCGCACGCTCGAAATGGCTCGCGCCATGGGTGCGCGTTATGTACGGATGCAGATGCCGTGGGATGATGTTGAGATCCACGCCCGCGGTGATTTTGAGGATCGCCGTAACCCCGGCAATATCCGCAGCGCCTGGGAGAAATACGACTTCATTATTGCCGAAATGCAGCGCCTTGGCCTCGAACCGATTGTGCGGATCGATCGTGCACCAGAATGGGCGCGCCCCAATGATGCCGTTGATCCACGCTTTCTGGCCGGCCTGGCCGAGAATGGCGATTCGACCGGCCCGCCGGAACGCTACGAGGATTACGCCAATTTCGTGGCACAGGTGGCAGCACGTTATCGCGGCAGTGTGCGTTTTATTCAGATCTGGAACGAACCGAACCTGGCATACGAGTGGAGCTGGCGGCTTCCCGAGCCCGAGCGTTTCGCCGAGTTGCTGCGTATGGCAGCCGGTGCCGCCCGTGCGGCCAACCCCGAGGTAGTTATTCTCTTCCCAAGCCTCTCGCCGACCGACGGGAAAGAGCCGCGCAAGGCACCGCTCAGCGAGCTCGAATACCTGGATCGAGTCTACCGCGCCGGGGCGGCACCCTACTTCGACATCATGTCGGCTCAGGCGTATGGCCTTGGCCAGCCGCCCGACGAGAACCGGTATGTGCGCTTGCGCTGGAGCCCGACGGCCCCGCTGCGGGATCTCGAACGGCCGATCGACTCGCGTATTGATGTTTCGCGGGTTGTGTTGCTGCGTGAAGTGATGGAGCTGCACGGTGACGGCCACAAGGCGGTCTGGGTGAGTGAGTTCGGCTACAATAGTGCGCCGGATTCGGTTCCTGAGCCGGCACGCAGCAACTGGGGCCCACCGGTTTCTGAAGAGCAGAAAGGCGCCTATCTGGTGGGTCAGCTAGAGCGGGCACGTCGTGAATGGCCCTGGATGGGGGTTATGAATGTCTGGCTGTTGCGCTGGGGAGGCGAGGCGCCTGATCCGCTGAATCCGACACCATACTTTGCGGTTGTTGCGCATGATTTCACGCCGCTCCCAGCCTTCACCGCACTGCAGCAGTATGCCGCTGCGCCGGCGGTCGTGGGGGCCGGTACGCATGCCTGGAGCCACCCGGCGGTCGTTGCCGTCGATGGCGGCTGGTTGGTACGGTTCGAAGGTTCATCACTGGCATTAGCCGATCTGCAGCGGCCAGTAACGGTGTCGATCGATGGTGGTGCGCCTCGAACGTTTGAGCCGCAGCCGGGCGCGCAGCAAGTTGCCGTTGGTCTGCCGGATGCACGCCATACCGCGCTGGTGCTTGGCGAAACCGCGCCGGGTGCTTTGTTGGTCGGCCGCGAGCGCCCATTCGCAATTGGTTGGGAGGTTGTGGCCGGCCTGCTGATTATGCTGCTGGCAATAAGCGGTATACAGTGCGTACGAGGAGTATTGGGGAAGCAGCATGCGTAAGATGACGCAGCAACCATATGCGCCGTTGCTGCTGGCCGGCATGGCGCTCGGGCTTGCGCTCTTTACATGGGGTGGCGCGCTGCACATGACGCTGCAACTGCACGGCCTGCTGCTGTTTGCGGCACTCGCTCTCGTACGGCCTGATCTGGCGCTGCTGTTCGTGCCGTTCAGCGTTCCGCTCTACCTGATGCCGGTGCAGCTTGCCGGCCTGCGTGATGGTGGCCTGCTGGTGCCGCTACACGAAATAACACTGGTTCTGGCAGGCGCTGCCGCCGCAACCCGGGGGATCTCGGGCTGGCTGCGCGGATCGCGCAACATGCCGCGCCTGCCGCTGCCGCGTCGCGAGCTGGCAGCGCCACTCTTGCTGCTGATCGCCGGCGTGATCGGTGTGGCGTTGGCACTGCCGGAAGGGCGTAGCGCAGCACTGCGTGATCTGCGCTGGTTGATCCTCGAACCATTGATCTTCTGGTGGCTGCTGCGCACAACACCATCCAGTAGTGGTGCGGCACTCCTCGCATGCCTGGCTGGCGGAGCCATGGTGGCGTGGCTTGGCCTGTTGCAGTTTGTCGGGCTCGATCTCGTGGTGCTGCTTGGCGTCAAGCAGAACTTCGGCACACC
>CALLZL010000229.1 GCA_937859575.1 uncultured Chloroflexota bacterium | reverse complement strand
GCACGCAACAGCCGTCGCTCGGGTGCGATCGTCCACTTCGCCAGATCACATGCGAAGTGGGTTGCACTTGCCGCACTGCCGCCATTCCCACAGACGATAATCGTCGCGTCACGTTCGTAGGTTTCCCAGAGCATCTGCTCAATCGCCGCCAGTGGCGCACGGGGGGTCTGTGCCAGTACTGCCGCCAGCGAGGTGAGGTAGCTATCGATTCGAGCGCTCATGCCGTTCCCTTTTCTTCATCTCAGGATTCCAGGTGCATGCCGCTACGGTGAGGCAACCCGAATCGCTGAAGAACCATCTAATCCCAGAGGCGGTAGCGTAGCAGGGCTACAACAGCGTAGAACCCCTGGCTTGGTTTCATCTTCTTACCCTCTTCGTATGTCCGGCCAAGGTAGGTGACCGGCACTTCGAAGATTCGGTGGCCACGCTTCAACACTTTGGCTGTGATCTCGGGTTCGAGGCGAAAATCGTTACTTTCGAGCCGCAAATCACGCATGATATCGGTACGCATGGCTTTATAGCAGGTCTCCATATCCGAGATCCAGCAGTTGAACAAAAAGTTGGTCAGAAAAGTCAGCCCCTTGTTGCCGATCGCATTCCAGAAGTACATGCCGGTATGTTTGCCGAGGAAGCGTGAACCAAAGACGACATTGACGCGACCGGTGGCGATCGGCTCAACGAGATCGTGGAAATCGCGCGGGTCATATTCGAGATCGGCATCCTGCACGATCACGATCTCGCCACGCGCCCGTGTCAGGCCGCTGCGAACGGCGGCACCCTTGCCACGGTTCTGCGGATGCCGAATCACCGTCATGCGGTCATCCCCGTCGGCCAGTTCACATAAGATCTTGTAGGTCTCGTCGCTCGACGCATCATCAACGGCGATAATCTCTTTGTCGATAGGAACAGCGCGCACCTTCTCGATGATCGCCGCAAGAGTAGCCTGCTCGTTATAGCATGGCATGATGACCGATAGCAGCATAGTTCACCGCAAGACTAACAACAGTAATGGAATCACAATCAAGGCACCGATTGCCAGCAGCAGCACAAGCAACTTGAGTTGCTCGGCACTGCGTCGAGCCGCCAGTTGTTCGCGGACATCCGGGGCATATGGGACATTCGGCTGTTCGGCCATCAGAAGCTGGCCGAGTGTGGCTGGTGCAGTGAAGAGTGTCGAGAGAATGGTCGAAATAAGCTCGCGGGCGGTGATCAGCGGCGGTGCCCAATAGGCTTCACTGCTGGCCACCGGCCGGCCGGTAAGGGCACAGTAGAGCTGCTCTTCGACGAGCTGCGGGGTGTTGCCGGCATTGCTTGACGGGTCGCTCATCAAAAACCTCCCAGGAAACCGCCGCGTTTACGCGCGCGGAGGAATGGGAGA
>CALLZL010000228.1 GCA_937859575.1 uncultured Chloroflexota bacterium | reverse complement strand
TCCTCTGTTCCTCTGTTCCTCTGTTCCTCTGTCCCTCTGTTCCTCTGTTCCTCTGCTCCCCCTATGCGTGTTCAACTCCTTGTTCGGTGGCAGGCTGCTCGGCAGCTTTATCGAACAGGCTGTTGATCGTTGCGGTAGGGTTTGGCAGTAGCGCCGCCGCCAGCACCTGATCAAGTGTATCAACCGGCACGAAGGTGAGCTCCTCAAACACCTCACGCGGCAGTTCATCGAGCTCGGGCTCGTTGCGGCGCGGCAGAATGATCGTCCGGATACCGGCACGATGTGCCCCCAGGGCTTTCTCTTTGATGCCACCGATCGGCAACACTTTGCCGCGCAGCGTAATCTCACCGGTCATGGCCACATCATCGCGCACAATGCGGCCGGTGGCGGCCGACGCAAGCGCCGTGGCCATGGTGATACCAGCCGACGGGCCATCCTTGGGCACCGCACCACCCGGCACATGGATGTGAATAGCGTGGGTGTCGAAGAATTTTGGATCGATACCAAGTGCCCCGGCGCGTGAACGAACATACGTCAGAGCCGCATCGGCACTTTCACGCATCACATCACCCAGCTGACCGGTCAACTTCAGCTCACGATTACCCTCGACCACCGACGCCTCAACAAAGACAATATCCCCACCTACCGGCGTCCAGACCATTCCGGTCGCGATGCCGGGCTGATCAATGCGCTCTTTGGCTTCGTTATAGAAGCGCGCCCGGCCGAGTGCGTTCTTGACATACGAAGTATCCACAACCACCGGCTGGTGTTCGTCTGCCGGCGTGCTGCTCTCTGCTTCGGCAATCTGGCGTGTAACCTTGCGCAGCACGTTGCCGATCTGGCGTTCGAGATTGCGTACGCCGGCTTCGCGCGTATAGCTGCCGATTACGGTCCGGAGTGCCGGCTCTTCGAAGCGCACTTCTTCCGGGCGCAGGCCATTGGAGCGTACCTGCTTGGGCAGCAGATGCTGCTGCGCAATACGCACCTTTTCATCTTCGATATAACCGCTCAGCTCAATCGCTTCGAGGCGATCGCGCAGTGCAGGCGGGATCGTCTCGAAGGTATTGGCCGTCGCAATGAACAACACCTTGCTCAGATCAAATGGAACATTCAGATAGTGATCGGTGAAGGTGTGGTTCTGTTCCGGATCAAGCACTTCGAGCAGTGCTGCCGACGGATCGCCGCGATAATCCATGCCGATCTTGTCGATCTCATCGAGCAGGATCACCGGATCCGACGAACCGGCACGGCGCAGCTCTTGGATGATGCGACCCGGCTGCGAGCCGATATAAGTGCGGCGGAACCCGCGCAGTTCAGCTTCGTCGCGCACACCACCGAGGCTCATGCGCACAAACGAGCGACCAAGCGCCCTGGCAATACTCTGACCAAGGCTCGTCTTGCCGACACCCGGCGGGCCGACGAAGAGCAGAATCGGTTCGCGGGCCGGTGTTGCTTCATCACTCTCGCCGGCGAGTGCTTGGCGGCGCTGTTTGACGGCCAGATATTCAAGAATACGCTCTTTGATCGTTTCGAGGCCATAGTGATCGGCGTCGAGCACCTCGCGGGCGTGGCCGATATTGATCGCATCACCGGTGGCCTTGTTCCATGGTAGTTCGGCAACCCATTCGAGGTAGGTACGCACCATCTGATATTCGGGCGACGCGTTATTCATGCGGCCAAGGCGATTCAGCTCGCGATCGGCCTCTTTACGCGCCACTTCGGGCAGATTGGCGGCATCGAGCTTCTCGCGCAGTGCTTCGAGTTCATCGGACTCGGGATCATCTTCGCCCAGTTCCTTCTGGATGGCGCGCATCTGCTGGCGCAGATAAAACTCGCGCTGCTGCTTGGCAGTGCCTTCCTGCACCTCCTGGCGCAGCCGGGCCTGCACATCAAGCACCATCAACTGATTGCGATAGGCATCGCGCACCTTGCGCAGCCGATCGGCGACATTAAAGGTTTCGAGCAGATCCTGGCGTTCGGCGAAGGTGTAGTCGGGCGAATAGCCAGTGTTGTCGGCCAGATGACCCGGATCTTCGATACTACGCACAAAGTTGCGGATCTCCATCGGCACCTCGCGGCGGTCGAGCACCGCATCAATTGCGGCATGCACATCCATCGCCAGAGTATCGATCTCCTCCGACGCGGTGTATGAGTCGGGCCGTTCGGTATAACCAGCGCGCACAAACGGCTGCTGCTGCACGATCTCGCCAATCACGCCACGTACGATCCCGCGCCCCACCATCCCGGTTGTGCCATTGGGCAGCTTGCCCGATTGCTCGATCCGCGAGACGGTGCCGACGCGGTGCAGCTGGAGTTCGAGCGGCGATTCGTCGTCGGCATCTTCACGGCGCGCAACCAGCAACACCATATGATCGCCATTCAGTGCATGCTGCGCGGCTGCTTCGTTTTCGTCGGTCAATGGAATCGTAACAACGGTATATGGGAAGACGACCGCGCCATCAAGAATAATCAATGGCAGATCGGCCGTTGTAGGCGTTTGATCAGAAGTGTTCTGCTCGGTCATAATCCTGTACCTCACATGCTGCAAAGCGGAACATACATTCCGGTATTGGCATTATGCCGCGCTGGAATCGGCTTGTCAATGGCATGAAGCGCAGGGAAGGAGGATTCTAACGAAGCTCTACGAATGTGGGGGGCGCAGAGCGTAGCACAAAAGAACAGAGGAACAAAAGAACAGAGGAACAAAAGAACAGAGGAACAAAAGGACAGAGGAACAAAAGGACAAACGAACAGAATACGCACTACGCACCACGCCCTACCCCGCCGCGTCGCGCAGCGCCGCATATGGTGCAGGGCGGAGCGGGCGGCGCCTGAATGAATCCCACCCCCCATCGGTCGTTCTGCCCATCCCCATGCTATACCTCCAGCAATATCGGTAGCGAAGGTGAGCGAGACATGACAACCGTGACGATCGATCTTCCGCCAGCGATACTGGAACGCCTGCGCATCGAGGCAGCACGGCTCGATATGCCGGTCGAGGCGCTGATCAGCGAGTGGCTTGTAGAACGGCCGCCGGCGCGACCCTCTCGCTCGAAGAGGTGCAGGCGATTCTGGCGCGTGCCGGCGGTAAGCCATTGAGTGAGATTGTGATCGAACAACGCGGGCCGAAAGAATAACTTTCTACTACTTCGACACCAGCGTGATCGTCAAACGCTACTTCCCCGAGCAGGGGGCCGCATGGGTTGTGGCGATCACCGATCCGGCTGCAGAGAACACGATTCTGATAAGTGAGCTTACACTTGCCGAGCGTGCTGCGATCGCCGCATTGGCGCAGCAGTGCCTTGATGCGCAGGGGCAGGGGCCGCAGGTGCAGGAGTGGGAGGCCGAGATCGACGAGCGGGTGGTGTGGCTGTATGGGCTCAGCGCGGCGGATCTGAAGGCAATCAAGGGGGAGTGACGATCCGTGAAGGGCGCGAAGCTGCGCGAATAATGTGCTCCTTCGCGGCCCTTGGCGTCACTTCGCGGATCGATCGGGTGCAGGCAGGGAAACTCGACGAGCGGGTGGTGTGGCTGTATGGGCTCAGCGCTGTAGAAGTAAAGCGGGCGCGGGATGCAGGCCTCAATCACACCAGTGGCAGCACTGTGATCAGGTGGCTGAAGGCGGCGAAGTCCTTGGGATTGTTGGTCAGCAGCCGCTGCACACCGCCGGCCTGCATTGTCGCGACGATGTTGACATCATGGACGCGCACACCGCTGGCCTGGGGCAGCAGCGCGAGCAGGTTCGCGGTCGTCGGCGCAGTGTCGTCGAGGATCGCGAAGTGCGCGTCGAAGGCCTGCGCTTCGGTGATCAGATCAGTGAGCGCCAGGCCGGTGCGTGGCCGATTGAGGGTGGCGAGCCATTCGCGGATGACCTGGCGGCTGATGTACAGGGGCGCGCCGTTGCTGCGGTGAGTGGCAAGCACGCTGCGGGCGTGCGCGTGCAGCGGTGCTGCGGCCCAACTCGCATAGACCAGGACGTTCGTGTCCACGAAGAGCGGGTCAGCAGCGCTCGTCATCGCCGTAGAGTTCCTTCCGGCTCAGCGGGAGATCGTCTACCCAGGCACCGCCAGTAAGCACCGGCAACGCGAAGTCGGTGGGCATAGCAGTCGTTGGTGGCGCTGCGGCAAGCGCCTCGGCGATCTGGGCGATCAGCCGCGCCTGGTCACGCACAGATAAGCGGCGAGCCAGTGCCAGCGCCTGGTCGAGTGTCGGTGGATTAGCTGTCGTCATAGCGCCTCCTGACGGAGCAATACTCCGGCTGATGTGCCACATTATAGCACGCGAGCACCGCCGCCGCCGAACGCGATCGCCGCGCTGGAGCAGCAGTGCCTTGACGCGAAGAGGCAGGGGCCGCAGCTGAAAGAGTGGAAAGCCGAGATAGACGAGCAGATGGCGCGGCTGTATGGGCTCAGCGCGGCGGATCTGAAGGCAATCAAGGGGGAGTGACGATC
>CALLZL010000227.1 GCA_937859575.1 uncultured Chloroflexota bacterium | reverse complement strand
TTCAAGAGCGAAGAGCTCGACCGCTGTATTCGCATTCCACTCGACGAGCCACCCGGCGCAGAGCTTGATGAAATCCTGCACCTGATTGCATCCTACCCCGAAACTTACCTCAACACCGGGCATGTTTCGGTAGCCGAAGCGATGCGGGTTGTCGATCTGGCTCAGCAGTATGGGATCAAGAATGTGCTGGTTGCCAGTAGCGTCACCAAGATCGCAACCCTCGACGAACTGCGTGCTATGGCGGCAAAGGGCGCATTCATCGAATATACGCTGGCCGCCTATACCCATACCACGTCGATCCCCAAAACCCACTACTATGTCGAAAAAGAGTATGCCGCCATGGACGAAGGCATGGGTGCGCATCCCAAAGGCGGCATCAAGCTTGTCGCCGATCAGATCATGGAGCTTGGGCCGCAATACTGCATTATCGCTTCCGATTTCGGTGTCTACACATTGCCGGATCCGGTAGAAGGATTGCGCGAATTTATCGCTTGTCTGCTCGACCTTGGCGTGCCGGCTGATGAGGTGCGCACGATGGTAAAGCGCAATCCCGAGCGGTTGCTCGGACGCAATGGCTGAGATCCATCCGGCATCTTCGCCAGGTGCGAAGGTCGGCGGCTCGTATGCTATGCTGTTCTCGGGCGATGGCGTTCCCGCGACCATCGCCCGAGAATAGTCTCTTCTCATCACCAGGCGAAAGGACATGCCACGTGAGCAATCGTGATTCTCTCACCATTTTGCAGGCACGCATAACGCTCGGCGACCCGCATGTTTGTAGCGATGCCCGCGATCGGCTCAGCATCCTGGCGGCGATCTACGAGCCGCTGGTGCAACGTGGCGCTGCCGGAATCTTCCAGCCCCTCCTGGCAACCAGTTGGTCGCTGGCGGAAGACGCCCGCACCTGGATCTTTCAGCTGCGCCGTGGGGTGGTGTTCCACAATGGCGAACACCTCGAAGCGGCAGATGTTGTTGCCTCGCTGGCCCGTATTTGTGACCCTGATCTGGGCGGCGAACTCGGCACCCAGGGTGTGTATCGCAGCTACCTGGGGGATGCAGCCATCAGCGCCGTAGATCCTCACACCATACAGATCGTCACCGGCCGGCCGATGGCCGATCTGCTCGATCTGCTGTGCGAAATGCCGATCGTGCCGCGTTCGGCGCTGGCCGGGCTGCCTGTGCATGCCATCGGCAGTGGGCCATACCGCATCGAACGGCTGGCTGCCAACCAGATCGAACTGGCCGCCTTCGAACAGCATTGGGCCGGCCGGCCGGCATGGGAGCATCTGATCTGGCGCGCCGAGCCGGATGCCACCGCCCGCATTGCAGCCGTCTGCAATGGTCAGGCCGATCTGGCCGGCGGCATTGCCGGTGCAACCCAACGCCTCGTCACATCGCCGGCCCGCCTTGTCAGCATCCCCGGTAATGTATGTGTGATTATTATGTGCGCCGCCGACCGTGGCGCATGCAGCGACCCACGTGTACGGCGGGCGCTCAACTATGCCACCGATGTGGCGGCACTGATCACGACCCTCAAGGATGGCGCCGCACTGCCGAGCAACGGCCCGCTCACCCCACTCCACACCGCCTATGATCCAGCACTCGAGCCGTTTCCATACGATCCGGCACAGGCGCGCCGGCTGCTGGCCGAAGCCGGTTATTCTGCCGGTCTCACGCTAATGCTTGATATTCCGGCGACCTTGCCCGACGAAGCACCGGCATTGGCAGGGCTGCTGCAAGAGCAGTATGCAGCGGCCGGCATCACACTGGTGGTGCGGGTAACGGAAGATCGGCCGGCATATGCCGATATGATCCGGGCACGCCGGTATGGCGACCTCTGTTGCTTCGACTCCAGCCCGCTCAGCAGCTACCGGGTCTTACAAGAAAAACTGCACAGCGGCATTCGTGGCCCCTGGTGGCAGGGGTATACCAACCCGGCGGTCGATCGCCTGCTCGACACTGCCGCAGCAACCGTTGATGATGCCCAACGACAAACCATCTACCACCAGGCATACCATATGATCCACCACGACGCACCCTGGATCTTCCTCTACAATCCATACGTCGGCTGGGCTGTCGGGCCACGGCTCCACAACTGGCAGCCTGATCCCGATGGGATCATCCGGCTCGGCTAGCAGCACTCATAGCGCCCCATGCTATAATTCAGCCGGCATAACCATGGCTGGGGGATCTGCATGCACATCCTTGTGACCGGCGGTGCCGGCTTTATTGGCTCAAATCTGACCCGTGCCCTGCTGTTGCGTGGGCACCAGGTCACGATCTTCGATAATCTGTCGCGCCCAGGGAGCGAGCGTAACCTGCGCTGGTTGCATGCCGATTTCGGCTCGCTGCAACTCGTCACCGCTGATGTTCGTGATGCAGCAGCGCTCGTTGCGGCGGCGGCCGATGTCGATGCCATCTTTCATCTCGCCGGCCAGGTTGCCGTCACAACCTCGGTCCACAACCCACGCGAAGATTTCGAAATCAATGCACTCGGCACATTCAATGTGCTCGAAGCAGCTCGTGCCGCAGCGACCCCACCGCTTGTGATCTACGCATCGACCAACAAGGTCTATGGCGGCATGGAAGAGATCGCTATCGTCGAAGCAGCCACCCGTTACCGCTACCGTGATTACCCGGCCGGTATTTCCGAAGCGCAGCCGATCGATTTTCATTCACCATACGGCTGCTCGAAGGGTGCCGGCGATCAGTATGTGCGTGATTATCAGCGGATCTACGGCCTGCGTACCGTCGTCTTCCGCCAGTCGGCGATCTATGGCCCACGTCAGTTTGGCGTTGAGGATCAGGGATGGGCGGCACACTTCATCATTGCGGCACAAACCGGCCGGCCAATTACGATCTATGGCGATGGTAAACAGGTGCGCGACATGCTGTATATCGATGATCTGGTGCGTGCATACGAACTGGCACTCGATCAGATCGACCAGTGTAGCGGCCAGATCTACAATATCGGTGGCGGCGCGGCCAATACGCTCTCGATCTGGGCCGAATTCGAGCCGCTGATTGCCGACCTCGCCGGTACTCCGATTGCTCCGGCGCAGTTCGGCCCGTGGCGCCCCGGCGATCAACTGGTCTGTATTCTCGATACCAGCCGCGCCGAACAAGATCTCGGCTGGCGACCACAGGTATCGGTTGGCGATGGTATCGCCCGGCTGTGGCATTGGGTCGCGGCGAATCGGGCACTATTTGTGGGGTAGCCAACACGGTTCGCTATGCGTCTACTTGTTGCCCTGACATACTACCGCCCCTACACGAGTGGGCTGACGATCTACGCCGAGCGGTTGGCACGCGAACTGGTGCAACGCGGCCATCATGTCACAGTACTTACATCACAGTATGATCCAAGCCTGCCGCAGCGTGAACTGCTCAACGGGGTACGGATCGTACGTGCGCCGGTACTGTTCCGCTTCAACAAGGGCGTGATCATGCCGACGATCGGCTGGCTTGCGAGTGCGCTGGCGCTCAACCACGATGCCATGCATCTGCATCTGCCGCAGTTCGATGTGCCAGGGCTGGCATTGCGCGCCCGCCTGCTGCGCCAGCCGGTGGTACTCACCTATCACTGCGATGTAAAACTGGCACCCGGCATGTTTAATCGCGCCGCCAATGCCGCCGTCGATACCGCCAACAATGCCGGTGCCGCCCTGGCAACCGCGATCGTCACCTATACCCAGGATTACGCCGACCACTCACCGTTCCTCAGTCGCTTCCGCCGCAAGGTACGCATCATCCCACCGCCGGTCGATATGGCCGAGCCGGAACCGGATGCCGTGGCCGCGTTCCGCCGACGCTGGAATATCGACGGCCCGGTGATCGGGATGGTAGCCCGCCTCGCCGCCGAAAAAGGGGTCGAGGTGCTGCTCAACGCCTTGCCACAGGTGCTTGCCGCACACCCCACCGCCCGCGTGATGTTTGCCGGGCCGTACGAAAATGTACTTGGCGAAGAGGCCTATCGGCTGCGCTTGATGCCATTGATCGAGCAGTACCGCGATCGCTGGACGTTCCTGGGGAACCTGGCACAACACGAACTGCCGGCTTTCTATGCCAACTGCGCCGTGACGGTGCTGCCCAGCCTGAATTCAACCGAGGCCTTCGGCCTGGTGCAGGTAGAAGGAATGCTGTGCGGTACGCCATCGATCGCCAGTGCGCTTCCGGGGGTGCGCCAGCCGGTCTATACCACCGGCATGGGGGAAGTCGTGCCGATTGGCGATAGCGAAGGGCTTGCGGCTGCCATAAACCGCATACTGCGCAACCGTGATCAGTATCTGCGGCCACGCCACGAAATTGCAGACCGCTACAGCACCACCCGTACGGCCGAGGAGTATGAACGCCTCTTTGCCTCACTCGGCGTGCAGCTGTGACGCTCTATAGCTGAGTGCAGAACCCTTGAGCCATCCGCATCCTGGGAGCGCGAGCGTCCCGCCCGCA
>CALLZL010000226.1 GCA_937859575.1 uncultured Chloroflexota bacterium | reverse complement strand
GCAATATCGAGCGGCACTGCTTCACTGCGATTCGTGAGCACCACCGCAGTCAGGTGACGTTCGAGCAGCCGCACTATCGCCGTGCGAAAGCCGATCGTCTCGCCGGTGTGATAGGCAACCGCCCGATTGCCATCGCGGCACAGATACCAGCCGAAGCCATAGCTGATGGTACCAGGCGGAATAGCGACCGCCGGTGCAAAGAGCTGCGCCAGTGTCGCAGGGCGCAGGAGCGTTGGGGCCGATAGTTCGGCATCCCAGCGCGCCAGATCATCCACCGAAGCATAGATCCCGCCATCGCCAAGGGTTGCACTCGTGAGACTCTGATCGGTGCGGACAAAGCCGCCAGCCGCCCGGCTATGGCCATAGGCACGATGCGCAACATGCGTGGAACCTTCACGATGCGCAACCGCGCCGGTCATACCGAGCGGCTGAAAGATCTGGTGGTGCAGTGCCATCTCGAACGGCATTGCACTGAGCTGTTCGACGATCAGCGCCAGCAGGCAATAGCCGGTATTACTATAACGATAGGCGGTTCCCGGTGGAAAGTAGGTCTCGTTGCGATCGATCAGCATATCACGCACATCGCGGTCGCTGAGCTGGGTTGTACGTATGGCGGGAATCAGATCCTCGTAGTCGGAGAGACCGGAAGTATGGCTCAGCAGCATGCGGATCGATATCGTCTGCCACACCGGCGGTGCATGATCGAAGTAGCGCGCAATCGGATCATCAAGCTGCAACCGGCCGCGCTCGACCAGTAGCATCACGGCGAAAGCGGTAAACTGCTTGCTGACCGATGCCAACCGATAACGGGTTGCACGGGTGGCCGATACACCGGCCGCCAGATCCGCCATACCCCAGCCGGCGGCAACGAGCGTCTGACGGTTCCGAATCAGCAGGGCACTCGCGCCCGGGCGATCCGGGCCATCGAATTCGCCAAACAAACCCCGCACGACCTCGATTAGCGGCATAGCTGTCTCCTCTATGGTGGCACACCTGTCTGGCAGGGGCCGCCCGCGACGGTCGACGAGAATCGACTACAATGAATTGAAGCTGCACACGAGTGTGTGCCGTCTATCATAGTGCAAGAAAGAGCAAGCAACATGCAGATCGGGGTAACCTTCCCACAGACCGAGATCGGTGAAGATCCGATTGCCATTCGCGATTATGCCCAGGCGATCGAGGCCATGGGGTATCGTTCGATCCTGGCTTATGATCATGTGCTGGGGGCTTCGACAGCGACACGACCAGACTGGAGCGGCCCATACACCAGCGAAACGCTCTTCCACGAGATTTTCGTCCTCTTCGGCTACCTGGCCGCAATCACACGGCATGTCGAGCTGGTTACAGGGGTTGTGATCCTGCCGCAACGCCAGACCGTGCTGGTAGCCAAACAGGCAGCCGAGGTGGATCTCTTGAGCGGCGGGCGCCTGCGGCTCGGTATTGGTGTCGGCTGGAATGCGGTGGAGTACGAAGGGTTGAACGAGCAGTTTAGCAATCGCGGGGCACGCAGCGAAGAGCAGATCGCAGTGATGCGCGCACTCTGGGCCGAGCCGGTGATCAGTTACCATGGGCGCTGGCATACCATCGACAACGCGGGTATCAAACCACTACCGCCACGCCGTGTGATCCCGATCTGGATCGGTGGCTATGCCGAAGAAACATTACGACGAATCGGGCGAATCGGCGACGGCTGGATCGTCTTCCGGGCACCGGATGATCACCTGCGCAGCCAGATCGAACGTGTGCGCAACTATGCCGCCGCCGCCGGCCGCGATCCCCAGGCGATCGGAATCGAAGGGCAGCTGAGCCTCGGGCGCGTGCCGCAAGCCGAGTGGGCCGGCTATACGGCCGGGTTGCAGGCCCTCGGCGCCCAATCGATGGTGATCAATACCATGGGCATGGGGTTCACATCACCACAGCAGCATATCGACGCACTGCGCCAGGCTGCCGAGATCCTGGGCGTCGATCCGCTGTAAGGGGCGCTGTGTTCGGCCCCCCGCCGGCAGGGCTCCGCAGCACGGCAGCCATCCAGCAAGCCCTCGCCGGCGGTCGCCCAATCTGTATGGTGCACAACACCAACTACCTGATTGCCGTTAGGGCGGCAGCGATCGTCTGCCACTCCTCGGCAAGAGTCTGGGTGGGGAAGGGGCGACCGGCGCGGCGATACCAATAGCCGGCATTTGCATCGTCGCCCTCGCGGCGATGCAAATAGGCATGCACCCATGCACCATCCCGGTCATCCTGTTCCTGAGCATACTGATGCGCGGTAGCCCAATCACCACGCGCATCATACCAGAGCGCCTGCAGCGCATGACTGATACCGGTGGGGGGTGTTGCTGCTTCGAGTGATGCCTGAAAGGCGGCAATATCAATCGACATCGGTATCCTCCGTGTGAAGTGCGGCGAGATTAAAGCGATAGCCGTGGCGCGGCACGGTTTCGATCAGCGGCAGCTGGTGCGGATCGCCGCCAAGTTTACCACGCAGGTTCATGATATGCCAGCGGATAAGCCCTGGGCCGGCGGTATCGCCGTGGTGCAACAGCAACAACAACTCAGCTGCCGTCACCACCTGATCGGCGTGATCGATCAGATGCCGCAGAATCACAAGCTCGGCCGGCGTCAGGCGCACGATACGGCCAGCCATCTGCAACTGGCGCAATTGCCAATCGATCGTCAGCTTTCCGATTGTCAGCATGCTCTGGTTAGCAACACTGGCATTGGTATCGTAGCGTTCACTGCGGCGCAACAAAGCCCTGACACGCGCCACCAGTTCGTCGAGGTTGAACGGCTTGCCCAGGTAATCATCGGCCCCGGCATTGAGCGCACGAATGCGCTCTTCCACCGCATTACGCACCGTTAGAAACAGCACCGGCACCCCTGCCACCGTCGGCATGCGTCTGATGCGCTGATAGAATTCGTAGCCGTTCATACGCGGCATATTCACATCCAGCACAATCAGATCCGGGATCATCCGGCGGATCAATGCCTGAGCGCGAATTCCATCCTCGGCCGTCACGACGCTATACCCTTCGGTTGTCAGACGCTGTTCAAGCGCCCATAGCAGATCCTGCTCATCATCGACAATCAGAATACGATGCATCACGAACGCCGTTTCTCTGCACGCGTGCTGAACACAGCATGGCTAAACGTGTAGCTGAGCTTCAATGCCCCCACGGGATCAGCAACCTGTGCCGCACGCAGCATGGTCGCCGGCTGAACAAGTAATGTTCGACAGATCATCAGGGTCGGCAGGGCGGCATGGGTATACAAGACCGGTGCATTCGTCTGGAGAAAAACAAGCGCCTGTTCGGCGTGTGCCTCGGGCGGATCGATCAGAATCTCGATCTGCGGCACCGTGTCTACGACCAGCGCAACCTGCACCAGCGCAGCACGCGCTGCCAGCTTGATCCCGATCAATCCGAGCGCCAGCATGACCTGGTGAATGCGGTTGATCGAGCCGAACAGCGGCACCGGTGCATCCGGCTGCCGGATCACGAGCGCAAGATCATGATCGACAAACTGATGCCGTAAGAGTTCGAATACCTCGTGCAACGCTTCACGCAGATCGATCGGTTCGCGGGCAACTTCGTATGCCTGAACGAGCCGTGAGAAACGATCAATCAGTGTCGCACTGCGCACCAGCGCACGTTCGATTCGTTGTGCACATGCCCTGACAAACGCTGGATCCGCACCCTGCTGCATAAGTAACTGTGACGCCGCCAGAGCGATTCCTAAGGGATTCCGCAGATCATGGCCCACACCAGTGACAATCAGACCCAGCATGGCGTAATGGGCGGTGTGATCGAGTAGATCGGCCAGATACGGCTGCGGCTCGATACCATAGAACAGGTATGCCACAATTGCGCCCGTTGCATCCATGATCTCGTTCATCCGCCATGTGAGGCTCTGATAGCGCGATCGACCGACGCGAATGGCAAACGCCGGCACGACACTCCCCGGCTGCCCGAAAAGCTGCTGCACGGCCTGGCGCTGTGCCGGGGCCACCAGGCTGATCAAGCGGCGGCCGATGGCATCGGTAGCGGCAATACCACTGAATCGACTTAGCGCAGCACTCCAGAAGAGGATCACACCACGCTGATTCACGGCGAGGATCATCTCGCTCGTATTGGCGGCAATCGCCGCATACACCAGCGCCAGCTGCTGATCACTGGATGTCAAAATCGCTCCTTCATGGATTCGATGAGAGGCTGCATTGCAACCGAATCAGTGTGCTTGATCGCCAGGAGGGTACAGGCGATGAATCCGCAAAAGACCGCAGCAGAAACCGAAATTCGATACGAGTGTGTGTACATTTTATCATACCATTGGAATATTCGTGTACAATGCGGCCGTTGGGTAGGGCTACGTCAAAGTCACCTCCGGTGAGGGTTCGGGGGCGGCGAAGCCGCCTCAAGGACTTTGACGACGCCCTAGCAGTTGGGTAGGTGCCGTCAAGGCCACCACCAGGAACAACCCACTCGGGACATGGAGTATCATTACGTACGAACCAGGCATAGGGGAGGTCGGTGCAGCATGCAGCATGAAGAACCACGCCCGGAGGATCATATTCGGACGGCGGCACGGCCGAGCGATCTGCGGATCACCGATCTGCGCACCGCAACGGTCGGCTGGAATGGATGGCGCTTTACGATTATTCGTATCGACACCAACCAGGGAATCTGCGGCTATGGTGAAGTTCGTGATGGAGCCAGCAAGACATACGCACTACTGCTGAAGAGTCGGCTACTCGGCGAAAATCCGTGTAATATCGACAAAATCTTCCGCAAGATCAAGCAGTTCGGTCATCATGCACGCCAGGCCGGCGGCGTATGTGGTGTCGAGATGGCGATCATGGATCTGGCCGGCAAAGCCTATGGCGTACCGGCCTATATGCTGTGCGGCGGTAAGTTTCGCGACACGATCCGTATGTACTGTGATACACCCAACGAGCCGACCGGCGAAGCCATGGGGCGGAAGTTGAAAGAACGGCGTGAACGCGGCTTCACCATGTTGAAGATGGATGTTGGTATTCAACCATTGATCGGTGTTAAGGATGCACTTTCCTACCCGGCCGGTATGCTGCATGCCGGCGACGGCACACCACTTGAGCGCATGCTCGACATCCGCAACATTCAGCATCCCTTTACGCATGTGCGCCTGACCGAAAAAGGCATCCGCCTGATCTGTGAGTATGTCGAACAGGCACGCGCCGTAGTAGGCCACGAAGTACCGATTGCCGCCGATCATTTTGGCCATATCGGTATCGACGATTGCCTGCGGCTCGGGGCGGCGCTCGAACCCTACGACCTGGCATGGCTCGAAGATCTGGTGCCATGGCAGTATACCGAGCAGTGGAAGCAGCTGGCACAAACGCTGCGCACACCCGTCTGCACTGGCGAAGATATCTACCTCAAGGAAGGGTTTATGCCCTTACTTCAGGAACGTGCCGTCGATATTATTCACCCGGATCTGGCCTCAAGCGGAGGAATCGTCGAGACCAAGAAGATCGGCGATCTGGCACAGGAACATGGCATCAGCATGGCGCTGCATATGGCTGGTACACCGATCAGTACGATGGCGAGGGTTCACTGTGCCGCCGCTACCGAGAACTTTATCGCACTCGAACACCACTTCAGCGAAATCCCCTTCTGGGATGATTTTATCAGCGGGGTGCCAAAGCCGATCATCCAGCAGGGGTATATTCCGGTTCCTGAAGCACCCGGCCTCGGCTTCGAACTCAACGAAGCTACCGTACGCGCCCATCTGATCGACGCCGATCCCGGGTTCTTCGAGCCGACCAGCACATGGGATACCGAACAGAGCTGGGATCGCCTCTGGAGCTGATAGCTGCTGCGACAAACGCAGGGTTCTGCAACAACACAAAGGAGTGACGTATGCACATCGCCGTTGTTGGATCCGGCCCGGCCGGGATGACTGCCGCCCACCGCCTGCAACAGGCCGGCCACACTGTCGAGGTCTTTGAGTCGCGTGATGTCATCGGCGGCCGCACCCATGCCGAACACCTCGGCCCCGGCCATCACTGCGACACCGGTGCCGGCTGGTTGACATCCTTCTACGAACGAACGCTGGCACTGCTCGACGAACTCGACCTGCGCAGTCTGTTGATCCGGCCACGGCATGTGCGCGGCGCTGCCGATCTGTTGACGAACGGGCGGATCTATCGTGCCGATAAGGCCGGCGAACGTGCTGCCTATCAGTTGCTGAGTGACGCTGAACGAGCGGCGCTGGCAGCCTACCTCGACACTGTGTATGCCGAACAGCCCGGCGGCCTCACGATCGATCTGGCTGCTGACGAGCGTGACGCCGAAACCGAACTGGCCCCACTCGGCCAAAATGTCGTCGATTATGTCTTTCGCCCCTGGTTCGAAGGGCCGTTCTTCACCCGCCTTCACCTGATGTCGGCCGCCAAGCTGCGCTCATGGCTTAAAGCCTATGTCGGTGCGACCTTCTACCAGGTGGCCGGCGGCATGGATATGCCATGGCGGCGCCTGGCCGAACGGTTGGATGTCCGTACCGCGAGACCGGT